>NZ_CP019687.1:3060000-3360000 GCF_002003265.1 Paenibacillus larvae subsp. larvae | reverse complement strand
CTGGTTCAGGGAAATCAACACTTATGAATATTATCGGTTGTTTAGACCGTCCTACAGAAGGCAAATATAAGTTGGATGATATAGATATTCTTACGCAAACTGAGGAAAAACTCGCCTTCATTCGCAATGCATACATCGGATTTATATTTCAGCAATTCAATTTGCTCCCTCGCCTTTCTGCACTGGAGAATGTGGAGCTTCCCCTTATATACAAGGGGATGAGAAAGTCCGAGCGTCGTGACCGGGCTATCGAACTATTGAATAAAATCGGCTTATCGGATCGCATGCATCATCTGCCCAATGAATTGTCAGGGGGACAGAAGCAACGTGTAGCGGTCGCCCGTGCGATGGCCAACAGGCCAAAATTCATCATTGCCGATGAACCCACAGGAGCACTGGATTCAAAGTCAGGCGAGCAACTTATGAAACTCTTCAGACAGCTTAATCAAGAGGGGACTACAATTATAATGGTTACGCATGATGATGAAATAGCTGCTTACTCTTTCCGGTGCATTTTGCTTAAAGACGGAAAAATCACTGAAGACAGGAGCGGTGTTGTTTGAGTTTTTTAGATAGCATTAAAATTGCCTTTGCTTCTATTTTCGCTCATAAAATGCGGTCCGTATTAACCATGATCGGTATTATGATAGGTATCGGCTCTATTATTACTGTAGTTGCAATCGGACAGGGCGGGGAAGCCATGCTTAAATCCAAATTTGCCGGTTCGGGCAACAATACAGTTGCCATTACATTTGCAGAGGATGTTCATGACCCTTTTATCATGAATACGGAAGAACGTCCTGAGTTAACCGAAGAAGATATTTTTGAAATAAAGAAAATTCCTGAAGTATCCGAAATTGTGATAACAAATACGAAGATGGAGACTCTGGATATTCATGACCACAAGGAACCTGCAAACATAACGGGAGTCGATTCTGCTTATTTTCTGGCAAATAAAATCCATATGCGGGAAGGCCGGACTCTAAATGAAAAGGACATGAATCAGGGCAATAACGCCGTCATGATTAATACGGAAACAAAAAAACTGTTTTTTCCAAAAGAAAGTCCGATTGGCAAAATCATTGAAATAAGAGGGCAACCATTGGAGGTTATCGGTGTTTATGAGTCGGACGATCATTTTATGAGCTTGGGTAATGCCGAAGCGTTAATTCCTATCTCCCTTTGGCCTACATTATACGGAAAAAATGAAATTCAAAATATCTCTGTACAAGCTAAGCATGTGGATCAACTTGAAAAGGCCGGGGAAAAAGCAATCGATGTTTTAAATGCCCGTAAACCAAGCGATACTCCGGGTAAATATGAAATGATCAATTTGAATGAGCTTCAGAACAGTATTTCAACATTAACAAATATCATGACGATGATTATAGGAGGTATAGCAGGAATTTCTTTGTTTGTTGGCGGTATTGGAGTTATGAACATTATGCTCGTATCCATAACTGAACGTACGCGTGAGATTGGAATACGTAAAGCGCTCGGTGCAACTCGCGGAAAGATCCTTCTTCAATTCTTAATCGAAGCCGTCATGCTAACGCTTCTTGGCGGAATCATTGGGATTTGCCTCGGTTACACTAGTGCATATATCTTTTCTTTATTGGCAAAATGGCCGCCGCTTGTTTCGTGGGAAGTTGTACTAGGCGGCGTTCTATTTTCCATGACACTCGGTATTATTTTTGGCTTAATTCCAGCGAATAAGGCAGCAAAACTTAGTCCAATTGAAGCACTGCGTTATGAATAAAAAAGATAAATAAAATAGGCACCATTCAGACGGGCAAACAAAATAAAAATAGCTCTCCCAAGTCGTAATACTCCAGGGAGAGCTTTGAATATGTTTAACGCCGTTTCCGGTACAGGACATAACTGCGCCGCAAATAGGTGATCGGCATACTGATAATATGCACCAGACGAGTGAAGGGAAATACCGCAAACAGGGACAACCCGATCAGCACATGCAGCTTGAACAAGACAGGCACATCCCTCATGAGAGAGGCATCCGGATGGAAGGTCAATACTCCCCGGATCCAGGGATTTATCGTTGTTCTGTAATCAAAATCCGTGTGTCCCGCGTTCGAAAAGGTAGCAGTCAGGCCCGTCAAAAGGATAAGGGTGAGCAGAAGAAGAGCGACCATATCGCCTATGCTGCTGGTACGGCGGACCCGTCTGTTTGCAAAACGCCGGTAAACCAGTATAAAAATCCCCGCAACTGTCATCAAACCGGCCAGGCTTCCTCCCCAAAATGCCACGGAATGGTACATGTTATCCGTAATACCAAGGAACTCATAAAATGATTTCGGAATCAAAAGTCCGGCCACATGACCAAAAAACACAAAGATGATTCCTATATGAAACAGGTTGCTTCCCCATTTGAGCTGCTTCTTTTCCAGAATTTCGCTCGATTTGGACGTCCAGCCAAATTGGTCCGTCTGAAACCGGTAATAAAGGCCAATTAGAAAAATGCAAAGTACCACATATGGATAGATCAGCCATAGAACCTGTTCCGCCGCATTCATAGCTGTTCACCTCCCGGCGGAGTATCGCCTGCGGAAAGGCGGAATTGCTCCAAAGTAGCAAGCAAAGCATCAAATACAGAGGTATAAGGGCTCTCCATACGGTTAAGCTCATCCCTGATACCCTGTATGGCTGGCTCATACTGAAGCAGTAGAGCGCATCCTTCCTGATAAGAAGCGCAGGCAAATTCCAACATAAGCGGCAAATAATCGGGCAGCTCATCATCCGCCATTAACAAACCCGCATCCAGATATGCCTGCTGAAGATTGAGAAGCACGGCACCGCGTTCCCTCTGCTCTCCCAGTTCCGCGTAAGTCAGGTACATGTTGCTTTTTTTGTTGAAATCAAAGGTCTTCACGTATCGGTCAGCCCATGCTTGTTTATTCTCCAATCGTAAAGCTTGAAGGAAAGAACGGAAATGTGCTTCCGTTCCACGGCAGAGCGCCCCCGTCCCTTCCTCCTCCTGAATGTCCAGCCACTCCCTAAAGTGATCTTCGGCTTCATGCTGAAACCGGTCTCCGGGATACTGAAGCAGCAAGGAGGCTAACTGAAAGGTCGACCGGATCGAATCTGTATGCATGATACACCTCCCGTTTGATTAAAGCACGCCACAGGAACCAGGGCCTCCGGCAAAATCCAGCCCGCAGGAACCCTGCTCCCTAAGCAGATCAGCAGCATGCTCCTTGTGGCTTGTCGGAATGACAAACCTGTCTTTGTACTTGGCGATAGCCAGCAGCCGGTACATTTCCTCCGCATGATCCGCCGTCAAACCGTATTCTTCCAGGCATGCTTCGTCCGCCGGTTTCCCCAAATTTCTTGCCCTCATATGAATCCGCATTGCTGCCATCTTTTTCAGGACTTGTTCCATAATTTTAACGTCTCCGGCAGTCAGCAGATTGGCCAAATACTGGACGGGAATTCGCATCGCTTCAATAGCCGGAAAAATATCTTCGGACCTCCCTGCCGATCCCTTGCCTTCCACCATATTGGTGACAGGACTTAAAGGCGGGATATACCAAACCATCGGAAGTGTTCTGTACTCGGGATGAAGGGGCAGTGCAATCTTCCATTCTATAACCATTTTATAGATCGGCGACTGTTGGGCGGCCTCTATCCACTCCTGGGGGATACCCTCTTCCCTTGCGGCTTTGATCACCTCGGGATCATGCGGGTCCAGAAAAATGTTCAGCTGCGATTCATATAAATCACTCTCATCATCCACGGAAGCTGCTTTCTTGACGCGATCCGCATCATACAGCATAACGCCTACATAACGGATTCTGCCCGTACAGGTTTCCGAACAAATGGTAGGAAGCCCGTTTTCGATACGAGGGAAGCAGAACACGCATTTCTCTGCCTTGTTTGTTTGCCAGTTAAAGTATACCTTCTTGTATGGACAGCTGGAGACACAGAAACGCCAGGCTCGGCAGGCATTCTGGTCCACCAGGACAATACCGTCCTCATCGCGTTTGTACATCGCGCCTGAAGGGCAGCTGGAGACACAGGCCGGATTGATACAGTGTTCGCAAATTCTGGGCAAATGCATCATAAACACCTGCTCAAATTCCATCCGTACCGCTTCTTCGATGCCTTTCATATCCGGATCCTGATAACCGGTCTTATGCGCACCCGCCAGATCATCCTCCCAGTTCGGCCCCCAATCCAGTTCCATATAGTCTCCGGTTATTTGAGACTTGGGCCGGGCTATCGGCTGATGCTTCTTCTCCGGGCTATTCGTCAGCTTTTCATAATCATAATTCCAAGGCTCGTAATACTCATCAATTGTAGGCATGTCCGGATTGTGAAAAATATTTTTCAGCCGATTGGCCCGGCTGCCGGAGCGAAGCTCCAGCTTGCCTTTTTTCAGTTCCCAGCCTCCTTTGTGCCTATCCTGGTCTTCCCACCGCTTGGGATATCCGATTCCGGGCTTGGTCTCCACGTTATTCCACCACATGTATTCGGCGCCTTTGCGGTTGCTCCAGACGTTTTTACAGGTCACGCTGCAAGTATGGCATCCTATACACTTGTCCAGGTTCATAACCATTCCAATTTGCGCTTTAATCTTCAAGCCAATCCACCTCCTCCAGTTTTCTGATGATGACATTCAAGTCTCTTTGGTTACCGGTAGGGCCGTAATAGTTAAATCCGTAGCTGAGCTGCGCATATCCGCCTATCATATGCGTAGGTTTCACATGAATGCGGGTAGGGCTGTTATGGGTTCCTCCACGGGTATCCGTCATTTTTGTACCCGGCACGTTAATCGTCCGGTCCTGGGCGTGGTACATAAACGCCATTCCTCTTGGAATACGGTGTGTGACAACAGCACGCGCTACGACTACACCATTTTGATTAAAGCATTCAATCCAGTCGTTATCTTCAATGTCCGCCTCCACAGCATCGTCCTTATTCATCCATACCGTCGGACCTCCACGGAAGAGCGTAAGCATTGTCAGATTATCATAGTACATACTGTGAATCGACCACTTGTTATGGGGGGTCAGATAGTTCAAGGTCACTTCTTTGCCTTTCGCTTCCGGCCGCTTGCTATTTGCGTGGAACGGAGTATGTTTCAACGTGGGCTTGAATACAGCCATGTTTTCTCCAAATTCCATCATCATTTCATGATCAATGTAAAAATGCTGGCGTCCCGTCAAGGTTCGCCATGGAACCAGCCGCTCCACATTCGTGGTAAACGGAGAATACCTGCGCCCTCCCTGCTCTGACCCGCTGAAAGCAGGCGAAGTAATGACCGTCTTGGGCTGGTTTGTAATTTCTTCGAAGGTAAAGCATTCCTCTATCCGATCTTCCGCCAAATCCTTCAGCTTCAGATTCGTCTTCCTTTCCAGTGCCTCCCAAGCTTTCACGGACATACGGCCGTTCGTGGTCGTCGATAATGTCAGGATGGCCTCCGCCATATGGCGGTCTGTACTGAGATCCGGGTAGCCTTCGCTAAGGCCCGGGCGTTTCACGGTTCCTACTTTTTTCTTTAGCTTTTCGTACTCCTCAGCAGCGGACCAGCTCATGCCATGGATTCCATAAGGCTTTTCTTTGACAAGCGGTCCAAGTGCTGTCATTTTCTCATAGACTTTAGCGTAATCCCGCTCTACAAGGGCAATCTTCGGCATAGTTTTTCCTGGAATCGCCTCGGTTTCCCCTTTGCTCCAATCTTTGATTTTTCCAAAAGGCTGTGCCAGTTCATCTGGAGTATCATGCTGAAGCGGTACGGTCACAACGTCAGTTTGCGGTCCGTCGAAGTGGATTTCCGCCAGCTCGGAGAAGGATTGGGCCAAAGTTTTGAAAATCTCCCAGTCTGACTTCGATTCCCACTGCGGACCTACAGCCGGATTGAACGGGTGTACAAAGGGATGCATATCCGTACTGCTTAAATCACTTTTCTCATACCAGGTAGCGGCGGGCAGGACGATGTCGGAATAGAGCGCCGTACCGGACATCCGGAATTCCAGGTTGACCATTAAATCAAGCTTGCCTTCCGGGGCTTTGTCGTGCCACTCGATTTCTTCCGGCCGGAACCCTTTCCGGTCATGATTCAGCAGACCATTCCGGGCTCCAAGCAAATGCTTCAGGAAGTATTCATGTCCTTTCCCCGAGCTGGAGATCAGATTGGCCCGCCAAACAAACATGACCTTCGGATGGTTTGGTTTCGCATCCGGATCTTCTACCGCAAACTTCATACGGCGGTTCTGCAGCTGGCCTGCCACATAATCAGCCACCTGTTCCGGCGTCTTTGCCCCATTCCGCTTGGCTTCTTCATACAGCGATAATGAGTTGCGGTCAAACTGCGGGTAGGACGGAAGCCAGCCGAGCCTTGCCGCCAGAACGTTATAGTCCGCGTAATGGGAGTATCTGGCTTTATCCGCAAGCGGAGAAACAAGCTGGTCAACAGGCGTCTCCTCATAGCGCCATTGGTCGGTAGCAAAGTAAAAGTAAGAGGTTCCGTTCTGCTGGCGGGGCGGCATGCTCCAGTCTCTGGCAAAAGCTACAGTCGCCCATCCCTCTGCCGGACGAAGCTTCTCCTGTCCCACGTAATAGGCCCATCCCCCGCCGTTTACTCCCTGACAGCCGGTCATCAGAACCAAATTCAAAATTGCCCGGTAAATGGTATCGGAATTATACCAATGGTTAATTCCTGCCCCCATTACGATCATAGAGCGCCCTTTGGTATCCGCTGCGTTTTGGGCAAATTCACGGGCTATTTGCATGACGGTTTCACGATCTACTCCAGTGATGGCTTCCTGCCAGGCCGGTGTGTAAGGGGCCACATCTTCAAAACCAATCTCATTCTGGCTGCGGTCAATGCCGTAGTTAGCCAGCATTAAATCATAGACCGTTGTTACATACAGCGTACGGCCATCCTGTACCACTTTCTTCACGGGAACATTCCGTCTCAATACTTCGCGGCCTTTATCATCAAAGTAAGGAAGCAGGATCTCTACCTGTTCATCTTCCATGCCCAACATCGTAAGTCTTGGATTCAGTTCCTCTCCTGTCCGGATATCGGTCATATGCAAATTCCACGTTCCTTCTTCTCCCCAGCGGGAACCGATAGTCCCGTTAGGAACCGCAAAGCGCTGCTGATTCTCATCAAAAAGAACCGTCTTCCAGTCTGCATGATTTGTCTCGATTCCAAGGTCCCCGGCAAGTAAAAACCGGCCCGGTACAAAACCGCTCTCCTTCTCATCAAGCGTAACCAGAAACGGAAAATCGGTATAAGCCTTCGCATACTGGATAAAGTATTCCGTGGGATTATCCACGTAAAACTCACGAAGAATAACGTGACCCATGGCCATAGCCAGTGCCCCATCCGTTCCCGGTTTGACAGACATCCATTGGTCGGCGAATTTCACATACTCTGCATAATCCGGACTGATGGAAACCACCTTAGTCCCCCGATAACGGGCTTCCGTCATAAAATGGGCATCCGGTGTCCGGGTCATGGGCAGGTTGGACCCCCAAACAAGCATATAGCCCGAGTTGAACCAGTCGCTGCTTTCCGGTACATCAGTCTGGTCTCCCCATACTTGCGGAGATGCCGGGGGAAGGTCCGCATACCAGTCATAAAAGCTGAGAAGCGGAGAACCGAGCAGGGATAAAAACCGGGAGCCTGCCGCGTAGCTAATCATGGACATGGCCGGAATCGGCGAGAAGCCAAAAATCCGGTCGGGCCCATCTTTCTTAATCGTGTAAATCAGGGAAGCCGACACAATCCGGGTAACCTCTTCCCATGAAGCCCGTACCATACCGCCTTTTCCCCGGGCGGATTTGTAACGCTTCGATTTGGCCGGGTCTTCTACAATGGAGGCCCAGGCTTTAACTGGGTCGCCGTTCTCCTTCAACGCTTCTCTCCACATATCCAGGAGAACCCCCCTTACATAGGGGTACTTTACGCGCAGCGGGCTGTATAAATACCAGGAAAAGCTGGCTCCGCGCGGGCAGCCCCGGGGTTCGAATTCGGGCATATCCGGTCCGCAGCTCGGGTAATCAGTCTGCTGATTTTCCCACGTGACGATGCCGTTTTTCACAAATATTTTCCAGCTGCAGGACCCTGTACAGTTCACACCATGCGTGGACCGGACCACCTTGTCATGCTGCCACCGGCTACGATACATATCCTCCCAGGAACGGTCATAGGGCGATACTTCACTCCAATCTTCCGAATAACGTTCCCTTTTCGTAAAATAGCGAAGCTTGTCAAGCAGTGGTCTTCTTTTCTTCGTCATGAGTTCATCTCCTCATCCTCTGCGTATATCAAAGCTGAATCTGTTTGCGGTTAGTACACCTATGTGTCTTTCAATCCACTGAAACTCTCTATGCATTCATCATAAGAAAACCTTCCATAAAAAAAGAGAGGGGAACTCCCTCATCTCCATGAGGAAATTCCCCTAATTCATTAAACGGTAGGTCCCAACAATGCCGTCTCTTGCTTAATGTTGTTTTGATTACGCTCCACCTGAAGGACGTAAGCCCGTACTATTCATTAACCGGTCGAACTCATCCGGAGTATTAAAGCTATCGGTAAATCCAAGAGGTATACCGGCTTCGTTAAAATCCGCTTCTTTTAAAAACAAGGCAGACTCTTTCCGAATCCACCGGATCAAGCCGGACTGTGCCCCGGATTCCAGCAGACGCTCTATTCCGGACAGGCAGCTCCTATGATAAATGCCGTGGAGCGGTTCAATTTGACCGGAAAGACAAGGAACCGCCAGTTTGCAGCGGGAAGCGAGCAGCTTCTTCCATAACAGCAGCCCTGCCTCCCACGAGACGAAAGGCATATCACAGCCCACCATCCAAAAGAATTCGCTGGGGGAACCGTGCATAACGGCATGAAATCCACTGAGCGGACCCTTTCCCGGATAAACGTCAGAAATCATGGAGACGGGTTCTGCCAGTAACGGTTTGTATAACCAGGGCGTGTTAGTGACAATAATCCGTTCATAGCAGCCCTTTTCCATCTCTCTCAACGTCCTGATAAAAAGCGGCTCACCCTGTATGTTTACAAGCCCCTTCGGTCTTCCCATCCGCGAATTTTCACCGCCCATGACCAGGACTCCCGCCAAACCTCGGTCCGGTCTCATCGATTCCCCTCTTCGGAGAAGAGAACGGCCAGCAGCTTGTCAGGGTCATCGATGGAAACAATCGGGATAGCGGGCGGAACAAGCTGGCGGATTTCCCTCTCAGGCAGCCAGGAAGCAATAGCCTTGACATGATTGAGGGAGTTCAGCAGCTTCAGATGCTCCAGGTTCCGGATGACAGCTACTTTGGGGTAAGCTTCCGCTTTAAACCCTTCCACTGCCACAACATCGAGCTGGTTGCGGTTGCTTATCTGTTCCACCAGATCCGGAAGGGGTATATATCGCTGTTCGATGACGCAGGTTTGTCCCTGCCGTTCCGAAGTAATAGCCACGGCATCTGCTCCGGCTTCACGGTGCTGCCAAGTATCTTTGCCGGGATGATCTATCTCAAACTGATGGGCATCATGTTTAACCGTTCCCACCCGGAAACCGCCTGTTTTAAGGACATGAACCAGTTTGCAGACGAGTGTTGTTTTACCGGCATTTTTATAGCCTACTACTTGAAACACCCGGGGATTGCTAGCCGTCTTGGCCATCCCATTCACTCCTCCTGTATAAGTAATCAATTATAAATGCTTAATTGGAACAAAGCTTACAAGTTCTCCTGCAGCTATTTTACCGGAATGAGGAGGGATTACCATCAGGCAGTCGGCATCCTTAATAGAGGTAGTCATACTGGATGCGTCGTTGCAGGCAGGCCTGATCCAGACCTGTCCTTCCCGGAACTCCAATTTGGACCTCACATAACGGGTAAACTTGTTGTCCTTTCCGTAATCGGTGGCGAGATAAGCCCGCTGTTCCCGCTGGACAGGCTGCTTCCCCCCTGCATGCCCAGTAAAACCGGCTTGGCAAAAAGAATAAATCCAACATAACAGGCTCCGGGATTTCCAGAGAGAGCGAGCAATAGCCTGTCTTTATAGATACCGGCAGTCGTAGGGCTGCCGGGACGCATTCGCAGCTTATTAAAAAGCAGCTTGCCATCCCAATTGGCCACCATATCATAGAGAACATCGTAATCCCCAACCGAAACGCCGCCGGTTGTCAGGACAAGATCGTACTCATCCATAGCGGCCAGGATGGCAGATTTCGCCGTTTCCACTTTATCGGGAATCGTCACCTTGATATCGGGCAAGGCGCCGGCTTCCTGCACCAGTGCAGCGAGCATATAGCCGTTGCTGTTACGGATTCTGCCCGCCTGCAGCTGCTCTTCGACGCGCAGCAGCTCCGTACCCGTAGCGAAGATTGCTACGCGCGGACGCTTGTAGACGGGCACTGAAGCGTGCCCGAACATGGCCAGCAGCGCCGCTTCTCCGGCGCCGATGAGCCTGCCTGCCTCAAGGATCAATTCTCCTTGAGGCATTTCCTGTGCAACGGGTGTCACATTGGCACCCGGGCGCATCTCTTTGCGGACGGCGGCATAAGTCCGGCCGTTCCGCTGAACGCTTGCCGTCATCTCGAACATGATGACGGCATCAGCTTCATCCGGCACCGCAGCGCCGGTCATAATTCGTGCAGCCTGTCCCGGTTGAAGCTGCCGCTGCGCTATGGACCCGCAAGGGACGGTCTCGACAACTTCAAGGAGCACCGGCCGTTCGGCCGATGCTCCTGCGGTATCGGAAGACCGTACCGCATATCCGTCCATCCCCGACCGGCGGAAGTGCGGGACCGGGTGGGAGGCATGGACATCGGACGCAAGCCTGCGGCCGATGCTTTCCTCCAGCTTCACCTTCTCCAGGTTCCCCGCCGGAACATGTGCCATTACCCGCTCAAGTGCTTCCTTAACGGTAAGAGCTTCCCGTTCAAATCTCCCCATGTTGGAACCTCCTATTCAACAAGTATAAGCAGTATTATAACCGGCCCACTCCTCGATCTGTATCAAATCCTGTTAAACAATCACATTGGCTTTGCGGACCTCGCCGTTCTCCGTTTGCTTCGCTATCCGCCGATTTGAGACATTTTGCGTCCGGTTGGTGTACGGGATAACTGCTGTCCAAGCAGAGACCGTGCCATTTCATGACTCTCCGGTTTTAATTCCAGTGCCCGCTGAATGAGCCGTTTTAGTCCTTCCTCATTTCCGATCCACTTGCGGACATTCCATTCATCCGACCAATATAGGCAGGGTTTCAGGTTCCCGTCGGCTGTCAGTCTAAGCCGGTTGCAAGTTTTACAAAAATGCTCGCTGACCGGATGATCAGTCCAAAGGTTCCGGCTGCCCCTTGAATACGATAATATTCGGCAGGACCACTCCCGATCCCTTTGTCCGTTCCGGTAAAATCGTATCCAGCTTGCAAAGCCCGCTCTTTTACCACTTGTAAAGGAATATAGCCCTCTCTCCATTCCTCATTCCGGGTGCCAATCGGCATATACTCAATGAAGCGGATTTCAACGGGATGATCTATGGTCATACGGAGAAAATCGGCAATCTCATCATCGTTCCGCCCCTTCATCAACAGGACATTCAGCTTGACCGGTGAGAGTCCCGCTTCACAGCTTGCCCGGATCCCGTCCAGAACACGGCTTACTTCTCCTCCTCGGGTAATCTGGCGGAATCTGTCCGGACGGAGGGAATCCAGACTAATATTGACGCGGGTAAGTCCGGCTTCCTTCAAAACCCGGGCTTGTTTGGCCAAAAGCATCCCGTTGGTCGTTAAAGCTATATCCTGAATCCCCGGAATCTCTGCCAGCCGCCTGATCAACACAGACAGATGCTTGCGGACAAGAGGCTCTCCCCCTGTCAGGCGAAGCCTGGATATACCCATACGGGCCGCCACACGGACGAATTCTATTATCTCATCAAAAGAAAGGAGCCGGTCTTCCGGCTCAAACTTCATTCCTTCAGCAGGCATACAGTAGACACATCTCAAGTTACAGCGGTCTGTTACTGAGATACGCAAATAGTCATGATTCCGTCCATAACGGTCTGTCCAATTCGATTGCATGCCCTCTCACCTGCCCCTGAAATGAATATTTTTTAATCATATAATAGAGATTAATACCACCATTACCTGATCTATTATCTTTTACCCGCTTTTATGCTTTTATAGATGCCTTCTGAACCACTAGAGGAATTATCCGGCCTGGAACCCTCCCCCTGCTGATACAAAAAGACAGCTATCACCATGCTGGATAATGCCGCCATCGACAGCAGCATGAAACCGATGGAATATTGTCCTGTCAGAGAAAAAACGCCGCTTAGAATGAGAGGAGGGAAAAATCCGCCAAGGCCTCCCATAGCGGAGATAATTCCGTTGGCGATTCCGGCCTGCTTACTGAAATACATCGGTACCAGTTTAAAGACGGCACCATTGCCGATTCCCGCAAAAACCGCTATGCTCAAGCATCCGGCGGTATACAGCCCCAATGAAGGAGTAAATGCAAGCAAGATCCCCGATAAGGTAAGACCAGCAAAAACGGCCATTAATATTTTATATGCATTGAACCGGTCTCCCAGCCATCCCCCGACAGGTCTCAGCAGCGTAGCCAAAATGATGAACCCGGCAGTACGAAGCCCTGCATCCACTTTGTCCAGCTGAAAATGAGAGGACAGGAAGTTCGGTAAATAAACGGTAAAGGCCACGAAAACGCCAAAGGTAATAAAGTAAAACAGGCATAGATACCAAAGTTTTTCGTTCTTATAAACACTCTTAAATTGTTCGGTCAGCGACTGCTTCACCTTCGGCTCTTTCGGATCTCCCAGGAACATATTCCCTACGATGAACACGGCCAGAAGAATCAGATAAACCCGGACGGTATTTTCCCATCCCAGATGATTCGCCAACACGGGGGCAAAGAATGTACTAACGGCAGAACCAAGATTCCCCATGCCAAAGACCCCGTTTACAAAACCATGGCGTTCCTTAGGATAATATTTAGGCAGGGAAGTAACACCTACAGAAAACACGGCACCTCCAATACCCAAAAACAATCCCCCAAGAATCAAATCCCGGAAAGAACCGGCGTAGCTGATGAACAGGACTGGCGGCAGCAGCAAAATAAAGCTGGCAGAAAATACAAACCTCGCCCCATACCGGTTGGTCAGATATCCAATGGGAATCCGCAGCAGGGAGCCGAGCACTACCGGGATTGCGGTTACCCAGGAGAGCTGCGCAGGAGTTAGGTGAATGTCTTCTTTGATAAAAGGGATCAGGGAAGATAAAATTCCCCATACTGCAAAACCTGCGATCAGACTGAGCGTTTGAAGAGGAAGCTGCAGTTTGATTCTATTCATCCTTAAATCGACCTACTTTCTCATAAAAGTCTTTCTTACTTTTATCTTGATTGGTTCATGATGCCAAATAAAGAGGGGAAATCCCTCATTCCCCGGGAAGGATTCCCCCAAATGAATTACCTTTTCCACTTTCCCCGGCCTGTACCTGCCAGGAGGGGTCCTCCAGGAGCAGGCCAAGGTGATAGTTCATGACTAAATAGAATTCTCCCGGGGCATTGTACATTTCCACATTGCCTTTTAATGTTTGAACCCTTTGGATCAACCAGCCCAACCGGTAATACGGGTCCTGTACTTTCCGGTTCAGCATCAGGTCTATGGATAATAGAAAGCCTTGCTTTCGTTCCATACTGACAATAATTCGATCTTCCTGAAATTCCAGGAGTTCGCTGAAAAGCTGTGCCAACCCTTCCAGCAAATAAATCTGAATGGAATCGGCCAGTTTGGTCACCTGTTGGTCCAACAACTGGCAGGTAATCCGGGTTTCCACCCTGCGAAGCCGCTGCACATAGTTTTCCAGACTGGATGACTGCTTTTCCTGCAAGGGTTCACCCGTATAACCATGCAGGTTATAAAGTGCAGATGCCTCCGCAATTTCTCCGGCTACCTGCTCGCAAGCTTCGACGGGATCGTGTGTAAAAGATTGCCGGGTCCGGTAACCGGCCAGCAATACCCCATATACCTCCCCGTCTTTCTTTATAGGCACAACGATAGCAGAACGAAGCCGCTCCACCATCATAATCGGATATTCCATTTGGTCCTCGGGCATTTCTTCCGGGAAAGCTTCTACCACAAGCTTCCTTTGCGTTTGCAGTACCGTGCCGGCCACTCCTTTTCCTATCCGGATGGCAATAGCCTTATATTGTTCACTGGAGGCCCCGTAAGCAATGCGCCAGCGGATTTCCCGCCGGTTCCGGTCATACAAAGCCAGGGCTATTACATCTACGGCCCATGCCCCTTTTAAGGTGAGCAGCTTCTGACAAGCCTCATGTCGGAAGGCCTGCTCCTGTGAAGGTTGGTTCATCCGCATTCCCCTTCTTTCCTTACATTCTGTCCTGTTTTCCATGGAATCAGTCATCAAAATCAAGAAGCCCTCTCTTAACGGCAAAACGGATCAGATCTCTTCTGGTATTGAGGTTCAGTTTGTCCATGATATTCGCTTTATGGTTTTCTACTGTCTTGGCACTGATTGACAGAAGATCGGCAACTTCCTTGTTCGTATACCCTTTAGCCACCAGACTGAGAATTTCCTTCTCGCGGTCCGTTAATTGCTGAAATGCATCCGTATGGTCATGGGAAGCAGATTGCAAATAGCCTTCTATGACCTTTTTGGCTGCCGCATGATGCAGATAAGCCTGGCCCTGATATACCTGACGGATAGCCTGGATCAGTTCCGTGCCCGGAGAGGACTTGAGCACATAGCCGGATGCCCCGGATTTGAGCGCCTGAAATAAATATTCTTCATCATCATGCATTGTTAAAATGATAACCTTGATCTCGGGCATGCTTCTCAGAAGCTCGGCGGTCGTGTACAGCCCGTTCCGGCCGTTCGGCATATTCAAATCCATAATGACAATATGCGGCTTGAGTTCGAGGGCCTGACGGATCGCCTCCACGCCGTCGGCCGCTTCACCGACCACCTTTAGATCAGGTTGGGCATCAATCAGCATTTTAAGGCCGCTCCGGACTACGGCATGATCATCTACCAGCAAAATCCGAATATTCATTACTGATCTCCTCCTTCCGTAAATGGAATGCGCACTTCAATTTTCGTCCCTTTTGTTTTTTGTGACGTAATGGTTACACTTCCTCCCAAAATACCGGCACGCTCTTCCATACTATAAAGACCGACTCCACGTGCTGTTCCGGGTTTCAGTTCAAACCCTACGCCAAAATCCTGAACGCTCAACCTGGCCTGATCCGGCTCCCGGTCCAGCAAAATGTGAATATTTTCCGTCTGGGCATATTTAGCCGCATTGATCAGTGCTTCCTGGCAAATCCGGTATAAGGCCGTCTCTACAGGCGCGGGAAAACGTTCTTTGCTTCCTTCATAGGCAAAATGAACCTGGATGCCGAACTTGTGGCTATAATCCTGAATATAATTTCGCAGAGCCGCCACCAGCCCTATATCATCCAAAGTTGACGGCCTTAGTTCAGCTGATAAATGACGGACATCCTGAATCAGCAATCGTGTAGATTCCTCCAATTCACCAAGCGGATTTATGATAGAATCCTGCCCTTCCGCTTCCGCTTTAATCATTCCCAAATGAATCATCATAATATAAAGCTGCTGTCCGATGCCGTCATGAAGCTCCCGGGAAATCCGCTTCCGTTCATTTTCCTGTGCTTGTAAAATCGAACGAGTGATCATTTTTGCTATTTTTTCCTGTTCTTCCTTACGTTCATCCCCCACTTTGCGCACGCGCAAGATAAACATGGGTCCGTGATCCGGATCTTCATACTCGGATGTTGTTACGGTTACGGAGGCTGATTCGCTGACCGGAGTCCGTATCTGTACCTCCACAGGCTCATGCTGGTGAGTGGCTACATAACAGGAATCGTAATCGCATAATTTCTCAAGACCTGGGTAATTTGAACAAAGAGAGCAATAAGAAATCTTCTTGGCATCCTCAGGTAATTGAAGCAATTGACGGGCTGCCGGATTGGATTTAACAATCTCCAGATACTTGTTCAGGACAAGCACCCCATCTGAAATATGTTCGAATACATTGCTCAGCATTTGCTGTTCCGTACGCAACCAGCGACCCTGCCAATAAATAATGACGAAGAATGCCGTCGTGACAACCAGAACAAATATAAATACAGGCAGGAGCCGTACCCTATCCGTCAACTGGACACCCATCATGGCAAAAATGGAAATTACGATCAACAATGAAGTCATGACGGTAAGCAAGCCGTTCATCAATAAAAAGAAAGCCATCCTCCCGTATCTTTTCCTGCCGGTGTTCATCCGTAAAAGACACACCTCCTATGGTAGAGAAACCCGGTTACTGGTTCCGAAGCTTCGTTGTTTGAAACCGATTCTTTTTCGTGTTCATTATACCGCTATGTTCCGCTATGTTCATACTTACCGGTTTGACGTTTTTGTGCCATCTGTTTAAGATGGTCTACATGCACTTATGATATACTGAGTCCAAAAGGCTTGCCTGGAGCGTGATGACATGAGTTACACCATTCATATTTTTGCAGGTTTGGCTGATTTGCTCGGAGGTTCCGTCATTTCTATACAGAGCACCAAACAGCAAATGACGGCGGAAGAACTGATCCGGGAAATCGGTGAACAATTTCCTGAAGCGTCCGAAGCTCTTCGGAACTGCTTTGTTGCCAAGAATCA
This sequence comes from Paenibacillus larvae subsp. larvae, assembly GCF_002003265.1. Lineage (NCBI taxonomy): Bacteria > Bacillati > Bacillota > Bacilli > Caryophanales > Paenibacillaceae > Paenibacillus > Paenibacillus larvae. The sequence goes on along the minus strand of NZ_CP019687.1, from coordinate 3,343,301 downwards.
GGCCTATGCCGGACCGAACGAGTTGCTTTCACCAGACGACGAAATTGCCTTGATTCCTCCGGTTTCGGGCGGACGGGGGGAAGGAACGGAAGGTGAACATACTTCCGATTCGGAAACGCCCCTTTATGTTATAACTTACGAACCTATTCAGGTGGAAGAAGTTACTCAGAAAGTGATTCATCCCCATCATGGAGCCGTACTTTCTTTTGTCGGGACAACAAGGGAATTTACAAACGGACAGCGCACTGTACTGCTTGAATATGAAGCCTATGTGCCCATGGCTTTAAAGACCATGGAACAAATTGGAACGGAACTTGCTCAGCGCTGGCCGGGAACACGATGCGCTATTACCCATCGGCTGGGGCGGGTAGACCTGGCAGAGATTAGTGTAGTCATTGCCGTCTCTTCCCCGCACCGGGCTGAATGTTACGAAGCAAGCCGTTATGCCATTGAACGGTTGAAACAAATTGTTCCGATCTGGAAGAAAGAAGTATGGGAGGACGGCTCGGAATGGAAAGGCCAGCAAAACGGCCCATGGAATCCGACTGCGGGGATAGAGGATGATGAAGAGGTGAAGCGGCCATGAAAAAAACGGATGAGCAAATTCCCGGACGTTATTCCCGCCATATGCTGTTTCCCCCTATTGGCCGGGCAGGTCAGCATCGTCTCATGGAGTCCAGAGTCGTTATAGTCGGCATGGGCGCGCTGGGTTCAGTCCTGGCCAACCATATGGTGCGGGCGGGTATTGGCTATGTACGCATTATCGACCGGGACATCGTCGAGGAAAGTAATCTTCAGCGGCAGATGCTCTACGATGAAGAGGACGCCATCCAGTTGGTGCCCAAGGCCAATGCTGCCGCGGACAAGCTGCGGCGAATTAATTCGCAGGTCCAAATCGAGCCCCATGTCACAGACTTGCATGCGGTTAATGCCGAGGACCTGTTGGGAGGTGTTGACCTGATCCTGGACGGTACCGATAATTTTGCCGTCCGATTTCTGATCAACGATGTCTCTGTGAAGCACCGTATCCCATGGATCTATGGCGGTGCTGTAGCATCCCGGGGCGTATCGCTTGCGATTCTCCCCGGTAAGACCCCCTGCCTCCGCTGCCTTTTCCGCCAGGCTCCTGTACAAGGAAGCGCGGAAACCTGTGATACGGCAGGCGTTATCGGAGGCATTATTCATGTAGTCGCGTCGTATCAGGCTACCGAAGCATTAAAGCTGCTGGTCGGAGATACAGAGCATGTAAATCCCTCTATGATGCAGTGGGACCTTTGGTATAACCAGCAGTCCGCCATTGATGTCTCCAAAGCCCGAAGGCAGGATTGCCCTTGCTGCGGGGAACAGCGTTACGACTATCTGGATGCCGAGCTGGAAGGGGAAACCATTCAGACGCTTTGCGGAAGAAACTCTGTACAGGTACAGCCAAAGATACCCAGTTCCCTAAGCCTGGAAGAATGGGAAGAACGCCTTCAGGGCATCGGTCCCGTCACACGCAACAAGTTCCTGTTAAAAGTTGAACTCAGCCCGGACTTTACCCTCGTGGTCTTCCAAGGCGGACGTGTAATGGTCCAGGGGACCGACGACCCTGTTACTGCCAAGAATCTGTACTGCCGTTATATAGGAATGTAAAAAAAGCCCTACTATATACCGGTGCCGGTATGCAGTACTCCGGACTGTATAGAAGGGCTTTTCTGTTGTTATCCCAAGTGCTTTATTTGCTTTTATTCTTAAACTTTGGCCTTTGGATCAAACGAGCTTTTTAGGGATACGATCAGGTTAAAGACCAATTGGTTATTCGTGCTGTCTTTAGGATCTACATTGAAGTAGCCGTGGCGGAAGAATTGGAATTTGTCCTGGACCTTGGCCCCTTTCATGTTCGGCTCTACGAATCCGTGCACCACTTCCAATGAATTTGGGTTGATCCGTTCCATGAACGGTTTTCCTGTCGGCTCATCTTCATCCAGCACAAGCGGTTCGTACAAGCGGAACTCGGCGGGAACAGCCTGTGAAGCGTCTACCCAATGAAGGGTTCCCTTCACTTTCCTTCCGGTGAAACCTGTACCGCTTTTGGTCTCCGGATCGTAGGTACAGTGAATTTCCACGATTTCCCCTGCCTCATTCTTAATCACATCATTGCACTTAATGAAGTAAGCGTGCTTCAGACGTACTTCGTTACCCGGGAACAGACGGAAATACTTTTTCGGAGGATTCTCCATGAAATCGTCCTGTTCAATGTAAATTTCCCGGGAGAATGGAATTTGTCTGATGCCCATGTCCGGATTCTCAGGATTGATCTCTGCATCCAGCATCTCCACGTGCCCTTCCGGGTAATTGGTGATCACTACTTTCAGCGGCTTGAGTACCCCCATAGTCCGCGGAGCTTTGAGCTTAAGATCTTCACGGATAAAATGCTCCAGCATTTTCGAATCCACAACACTGTTGCTCTTGCTTACACCGGTTTCCCTACAGAGATTGCGGATTGACTCCGGTGTATACCCTCTCCGGCGTAGGCCGGAAATCGTCGGCATCCGCGGGTCATCCCACCCGTCTACGATGCCGGCTTCCACGAGCTGCTTCAGATAGCGCTTGCTCATAATGCTGTTGGTCAGATTTAGGCGGGCAAATTCGTACTGATGCGGAGTATGCTCCATTTCGCACTCCCGGATTACCCAGTCATACAACGGACGCTGATCTTCAAATTCCAATGTGCAGATAGAATGTGTTACGCCTTCGATAGCATCTTCCAGAGGGTGGGCGAAAGCATACATAGGATAGATGCACCACTTGTCTCCGGTATTGTGGTGGGTAGCATGAGACACACGATAAATAACCGGGTCACGCAGGTTTACATTGGGAGAAGCCATATCGATCTTGGCCCGGAGCACTTTCTCCCCGTTCTGGAATTCACCCTTGCGCATCCGTTCGAACAGATCCAGGTTTTCCTCCACAGGCCGGTTCCGGTACGGGCTTTCCTTTCCGGGTTCGGTTAATGTTCCACGCGTCTCGCGGATTTGTTCGGCACTTTGATCATCAACATAGGCTTTTCCTTTCCGGATTAGCTTAACGGCGCGGTTGTACATCTCCTCAAAGTAGTCGGAGGCAAAGTAAAGTCCGTCCCAATCAAATCCAAGCCATTTCACGTCTTCCTTGATTGCTTTTACGTATTCCGCATCTTCTTTTAAAGGATTGGTATCATCAAAACGAAGATTGGTTCTTCCCTTAAATTCATCGGCCAGTTCAAAGTTCAGACAGATGGCTTTGGCGTGTCCAATATGCAGATATCCGTTAGGCTCAGGCGGAAAACGGGTAACCACTTCCTTGACCTTGCCTGATTTCAAATCTTCTATCACAATATTTTTTATAAAATTTGACGAAGCGTTGTTATTCTCCACTGTATCCCAGCCTTTCTCTCCGAAAATTCTTTATCTTCTTAATATATAACACTACCTTCCGCTTACTCAACTTTTTTTGCCTTTTCTCTTGACTTCTGTTTATTAGTCATCGCGGCTGCATCAGCTCCGGAGTAAGGGAAGCTGATAATTAAGACTTTATTCTACCATAGAAGAAGGCTATAATCAGAAGAAAAACTTATTTGCACTAGAGGGGGATGACCATGACAACTATGTATAGGGCATTAACCGTGGCGGGATCGGACAGCAGCGGCGGTGCCGGCATTCAAGCTGATCTGAAAACATTCCAGGAACGCAACGTTTACGGAATGACTGCGATAACAACTATTGTATCCATGGACCCTAAAGATAACTGGGCACACCATGTTTTTCCACAAGAAGTATCGACCGTACAAGCCCAGTTGGATACTATCATTTCCGTTGGCATTCATGCCATGAAAACCGGTATGCTTGGTTCGGTTGAGATCATCGAGCTAGTTGCGAAAACGATCGATGAGTACAAGCTGTCCAATGTAGTAATTGATCCGGTTATGGTCTGCAAAGGCGTTAATGAGGTACTTCATCCGGAAACAGCAGTAAGCCTGCGAGAAGAATTGGTACCAAGAGCTGCCATTGTGACACCTAATCTGTTTGAGGCTTCCCAATTGAGCGGCCAAGGCCCGATAACGACTGTAGAAGCTATGAAGGAAGCCGCCCGGGCCATTCAAAAGCTGGGTGCCAAATATGTGCTGGTCAAAGGCGGCGGTAAATTGGAACATGAAAAGGCCGTTGATGTTCTGTATGACGGAGAGACGTATGAACTCCTGGAATCCGACCGCATCAATACTACCTATACCCACGGAGCAGGCTGTACTTACTCTGCGGCTATTACCGCCGAGCTCGCTAAGGGCAAAAGTGTAAAAGAGGCTGTGCATATTGCCAAGGCTTTCATTACGGAAGCTATCCGCGAGTCTTTCAAACTCAATGAATTCGTAGGGCCTACCTGTCATGCTGCTTATCGCAAGTTTGACCGTGGCTGACATAAACTGAACGATCGACCAGGTTTCCGGAAATACCGGAGGCCTGTTTTCTTATAGCCGGAAGAGTAGGGTATAATGAGGATATCATCCATAAAGGAGGACTCCTATTGTCCACGTCGAATAATTGAAACAGCAAATGAGCGGCAAGAGACCCCGCTTCATATTTGGGGTTCAGATGGAAATCTAGGGCTATAAAATTAATCGCGAACATAAAACAAAACGTTTCACGTCATACCATTATTAACAAGAAGCTTTGAAACGTTTCGAGTTTATTCATGATGTTCTTTTTGCATTTGTACGGCTCAATCATTAAAATGGGTAAATTGAAGAGGAGAGAAATATGACAGCTTAGAAAGAGATGTGATTGTTTATATGTTTTGGCTTCAATTGCTCGTTGTACTCGCAGCCATCTTCGCAGGAGCACGAATCGGAGGAATCGGGCTTGGTATATTGGGAGGACTGGGTCTAGGAGTCCTCACCTTTATATTCCATCTTGAACCTACTTCTCCCCCTATCGACGTCATGCTTATGATCGCCGCTGTAACCACCGCAGCAGGAACCCTGCAAGCGGCAGGGGGAATGGATTATCTTGTTCGTTTGGCAGAAAAAGCTTTGCGCAGGCATCCTCACCGGATTACCTTTATGGGCCCCATTGTAACGTATCTGTTTACTTTTTGTGCAGGTACGGGGCATATATCTTATTCAATCATGCCTATTATCGCCGAAGTATCAAGACAGTCCGGAGTCCGGCCCGAGCGGCCTATGTCCATTGCCGTCATCGCTTCTCAGCAGGCGATAACTGCAAGCCCCATATCTGCGGCCACTGTAGCCCTGTTGTCCCTTCTTTCCGGAGCCTCTATCAGCTTGTCCCAAATTCTGATGATCTCCGTTCCCGCCACTTTCATAGGGTGTATGATTGCTGCTTTTGTAATGACAAAAGTAGGAAAGGAACTAAAGGATGATCCTGAATATCAGAAGCGGCTTCAGGATGGGGATAATCTGGATCTTCAAATAATGGATCAGGACGAGCTGCCAAAAGGGGCAAAACTATCTGTTCTTCTCTTTTTGGCAGGAGTTCTATTCGTTGTTCTATTAGGCTCATTTCCTTCCATGCGTCCCGGGTGGTTCACTGAAAACGGCTGGAAACAGCTAGATATGGCGTCTTCCATCGAAATCGTAATGCTCGCAGCCGCTGCCCTCATCGTATTAATCTGTAGGGTCAAACCGGACAAGATTGCTAAAGGCAATGTATTTATGGCAGGGACTCAGGCTGTGATCAGCATTTTCGGGATCGCCTGGATGGGAGATACTTTCTTCTCAGGCAATATGGAACTGATCAGCGGTTCCATTCAGGGAATGGTGACTGCCGCACCTTGGCTGTTTGCCACCGCTCTTTTCCTTCTGTCTATGCTACTGTACAGCCAGGCGGCTACTGTAAGGGCTCTTGTGCCTCTCGGAATCTCTCTCGGGCTTCCCGCTCCCGCCCTAATTGCCATGTTTCCGGCTGTGAACGGATACTTTTTTATTCCGAATTACCCGACTTTGGTAGCGGCTATTAATTTTGACCGCACCGGTACAACCCGAATCGGGAAATATGTCCTGAACCACAGCTTTATGCTGCCTGGACTCATTGCTACCATCAGTGCTGTAGCCATCGGCTTTGTTCTTGCCCAAATCATCCTGTGACCAAATCTCCTCAGCTCAGAATAAGCCCCGGCTAGTGCCGGGGCTTGAGCGTGTAGACAAAGTATGTCCGAGTTATTCACTTAATCTCTACTTTACGCAGATAAGCGATCCGATAGGATAGAGCCACGAAGATACAGCCCCCGACAAAATTACCAAGAAAGACCGGAATAAAGTTCGCCAGATACTCCCCCCAGGAGAAATGGCCGGCAAAAATAGCAGCCGGAATGACGAACATATTGGCCACTACGTGCTGAAAGCCGATGGCAACAAAAGCCATGGTCGGGAACCAGATACCGAGAATTTTACCCCAAAACTGTCCGCACCGTAAGAAAGCCATACAGCCAAAGCCACAAGCCAGTTACATCCGATCCCTGATACAAAAGCCTGAAGAAAGGAATCGTCCAGTTTATGTGCAGCCACATCCACCGTCTTGGCTAAGTACGGGCCGGCTTCCGTCAATCCTACAATATGTCCAAAAAAATAGGCAACAAAGATGGCTCCCAAAAAATTGCTTACCGTTATGACAAGCAGGTTTCGAACCGTTTCCCAAGTGCTGATTCTTCCCATTATCCTCGCAAGCGGAACGGCCATCATATTTCCTGTTAATAGTTCCCCGCCAGCTAAAAGAACAAGAATTAAGCCAACCGGGAAAACCGAAGCACCCAGGAAAGATGAGAAACTTCCCCATTCTGCCGGTACACTTGCTATAACTCTAATGTAAAGTAAGTAACCAAGCGCGATAAAAGCTCCAGCCAGGAATCCGAGCACAATCATAGTGGAGAATGGGTTGGTAGCTTTTTTGTACCCTGTCTCTACAGTGAGTTCCGCAATTTTTTGAGGTTTTTGATATGACATAGCATCTATACCCCACGATCTGTAGTGGTTTGTGAAAAAAATCCCAATATCAACTACAAGTATCGTGTAATATAGCACCTGTCTCAATAAAAAACATCACATTCCTTTCGCTACGCCTTCGTCCATCCGGATCAACCCTTAGGGTAGCATATCACACTAGAAGGGAAGATCGTCCATATACTAAATTAACCTCCTTTCATACGGAAAGAGGTAGTGCCCGATTACAACGTGCTTGATATTAGAAGCTCCCTGTCTACTCGAAGGTGAACAATGCACATATTGCCCCGGGCATTTTTTTTATTCCTTTTCCCTGCTCTTTTCCCGGATCGTTCCCGGCTGGATAAGCTGTGGAAGGATGATGCCCGCGAAAATAATAATAATGCCTATCCATTGAAGGAAGGTAACGTTTTCTCTAAGGACCCATACAGAAACCACCACCGCGGCAGGCAGTTCAGCAGCACTGAGAATAGTTCCAAGCCCGGGCCCCACCTTAGGTACTCCTATTGCAAAAAAGACTACCGGCACGATAATTCCGAGTAGAGACAAGACAAGTCCATATTTCCAAAGTCCCCCTGGAATAGAACCATCATATAAGATAGAGGGGGAGAAAACGGCAAATACTAAAACAATGGCTCCCGTTACCATAAATAAGCTTTTGTTGAGTACCGGTACACTTGTCCCTACACGCCCGCTGACAAAAATGTAAAAGGCAAATGAACAAGCCGCCACAAGTCCAAATAGGATACATGCTACCGAGAGAGACTCCAGGGTACTGTTAAATACTCCCCCGGCCAGAAAGCTTCCGGTCAAAAGCAGCACCATGGAGAGCCATTTTTCTCTCGAAGGCCATTTTCTCTCAGCTACGGCCTCAAGAAGGACCCCAATCCATGTAAATTGAAAAAGAGCAACAACTGCGATAGAAGCCGGCAGCACGGTGACCGACTTACTGTAAAAGATCGACGTCACACTCATGGACAAGCCTACTAGAACCAGCTTAAGAGCCATTTTCGCGTTGATTCGTACTCTGGAGAAAACAAGCGTCAACAAGAGAAGCAGCAGCCAGCCAAACAAATATTGACCGCCTATAAGCTGCTGTGTCGTATAACCATCTTGAAAAGCTACTTTCATAATTGTAGATAAAGTTCCGTAACTGCATCCTCCGAGAAGTACGAGTATGGCATATTTCAGTTTATTCATCTCTTCTGCGACTCCTTTCCCCCCATAAAACAAGCCCCCTGCCGACAACAATCGGCAGGGGGCGACTGAAACCAAAGAACATTTCTTCGTAAAATTTCGCCACTCCGTCTTCCTGGGTGAAGAACTGGAGTTTGGATAGGTATATCTTTATGAACCCTATTATAAAAAACTGGGCCCATTAGTCAATACCTTTTTCATGTGAAGTGACCTCTTTTTTCCCTTTACTGTGCAGCAAGACCTGCAGAATTCAGAAAATTCCAAGGTTTGTTATAATGAGGCTGGAAGAAAAAATCTACAAAGCCAAGATCATCAATAGTCATCCCATTCTGAATACATACAGAAATGGTATTAATAGATTGGGTCAGATCAGCTTTGGACATTATCTGTGCTCCGACAATCCTTCTGGTATCTGCCGTATAAACAACTTTTAGGGTAATAGGTTCATAAGTAGGCATAAACTCCGGCCGGTAATTGTCCGTTATCAGGACTGATCTTATAGGCAGGCCCTGTTCTGCAGCAGCCCGTTCCGTAAGTCCCGTTGAAGCCAGGTTATACTCGTAAATTTTCAAACCGGATGTACCTTGAGTCCCCATATACTTCGTGACTGGATTCACAAGATTTCGTGCAACAAGGGTCCCCATTCGAACAGCGTTTGTAGCGAGTGGAATATATGCATGCTGTCCGGTAGGATTATAGTAAATGGCACAGCTGTCTCCAGCGGCAAATACATCAGGTTTGCTTGTGCGCATATATTCATCCACTATGATAGCCCCGTTACTCAGCATGTCTACCTGGCCGGCCACCAATCCGGTATTCGGACGGAATCCAATGCACAGAATGACCAAATCGGTCTCATATTCCCCTTTTGTAGTAATGACTTTGGATACTTTACCATCAGTACCCTCAAAACGGGTTACCGTCTCTCCAAGGGCCAGCTTGACGGAATGGCGGCTCAATTCCTGTTCGATAACATCTGTAAATTCCGGATCCAGATATTTGGCCAGAATACGGTCACAGCTGTCAATCAATGTTACCTGTTTTCCGTTCATTTCAAAAGCTTCCACTAATTCAATGCCAATATAGCCGGCTCCCACTACGGTAATATTTTTGGCTGCTTTTGCTTTCTCAATAATTGCATTGGAATGATTGAAGTTTTTGGACAGCACGATGTTTTCCAGATCGCTTCCTTCTAACTTCGGCAAAATCGGCCAGGAACCTGTGGTCAGAATCAGTTTATCGTAAGGTTCTTCAAATTCATCTCCTGTCTCCAGATTTCGGGCATTCACTGTTTTTCTCTCTGTATGAATCGCCAGCACATCATGTCTCATTTTCGTAGTCACTCCCAGTTTAGCCAGTTCTTCTGGGGATGAGTAAAACAATCCCTGGGGATCTTCCACAACTCCTCCTACATACAGTGCGATTCCGCAAGACAAAAAAGAGATATTATCGTTTCGTTCAAAAACGGTGATCTTAGCGTCAGGATATAACTTGGCGGTATTGACAATAGCTGCAGTCCCTGCATGTGTACAACCTACAACAATTACTTTCATGTATGTTCCCTCCCGATTCCATCTTGTTGATAAAAATAAGTAATTGTATGTGAATACTTTCACTATTTAATATGTGACTAATATCACAACATATTACAATTCTTATTATATTATGGCCGGATATCAGTAACAAGAAGCAAAACATGAAAACTGTGACTTATTTGTGAATTATTTCTCATAAGGACATGATTTTCATCACATCGTATTCCCGGGTCATTATCCCGATCATACGTGACGGATTTCACTGCCAATGGAACGTGAAAGAGGCATGATAAAACAGAAATTCAGGCACGGAAAGGATACGATTGTTTCATGAAAACCAACAAGGAAATCACCTGGGAAGCTTCCCGCTTCAATGCCCAGACCCTGGTTGAGGATGGAAGTCTAGTCCTCTATAACAGTTATACCGGGGCTATCGCTTCATTTCCCCCTACAGAAGCCGATGTAATCAGACAATGGCTCAAGAAGCCCGTCCCCCAACAACAGAACCTTTCCATCCACCAAGAGCTGTTTACCCATATGATCCGGCAAGGTTTTTTGGTTCCCAATCATGTGGATGAGAAACGGAGGGCTCTCTTTTTGCACCAGTCCATGCACCGTGCTGATCTGATGCATCTGATTCTCCTGGTTACAGAAGCCTGCAATTTCCGCTGTGAGTATTGTTATGAAAGTTTTCCACGCGGTTCGATGACCAAGGAAGCCATCTCCGGATTAAAAACATACGTGGATGAAAAAGCCCGGACACTCAGGGAACTTACTGTCAGCTGGCACGGGGGAGAACCTCTCCTTGTCCCTCATATCTTGGAAGAATTGTCCCTCTCTTTTATAGAGTCAGCCCGCAAACATGGAGCAGCATATAACGCTGAAATGTCTACTAATGGTTATTTCCTCACAAAAGAGCAGTTTGAAAAGCTGTTAAGCTGGAAAGTGCAGCGGTTTATGGTTACATTGGATGGACCAGCAGATGTCCACAACCACCGGAGGGGCTTGAATGGGGGCCGAGCAACTTATGAACGGATTATCGGCAATTTACTTTCTCTTAAAGAAGTAGCTGCACCTTTTGAAATCAATCTTCGGGTGAATTTTGACAACAGCAATCTGGAAGCAGTGGAGCAGTTTATTCCTGTTCTAAGTGAACTTTTTGCAGATGACGACCGTTTCGCAGTCTACTTCCGCCCTGTCGGATGTATGGGCGGGGAAAATGATCTGAATCTTCCCGTCTGTGACGAACGGACCAAAGATCAGAAAATTTGGGAGTTCAATCAGAAAGCAACTGCATCCGGACTCGCCCTGAGTTCGTTCATTTCAGACATTTTGATGCCGACAGCTGCTGTCTGTTACGCCGCCAAGCCGAATTCAATGATTGTCGGCTCAGACGGAAAATTGTACAAATGTTCAGTTGCCCTTGATGAGGAATATAATCAAATCGGCCGGCTTTACAAGGATGGAACGGCTGATATCGATTATGACAAAATAGCCCTTTGGGTTACTTCCGGAGAAGATCAGGATGAAAACTGCCAGGCTTGTTTCTTCCGCCCTTCCTGCCAGGGAAACCATTGTCCTCTTTACAGGATGCGTACCGGAAATCGGCCTTGTTCTTATGAAAAAAGACAAATCAAGAAAACCCTGCAGGCAATCTGGAAAGCCTCGGCAGGCTGCTGATTTTTAGGTCAAATCCGGCAAGGAGGTGAATCCATATGACCATTATTCGTCCTGCAGCCGCCCAAGCCCATTTGGTAAAAGCAGGCCGCTTATCCAAATCGGTACCCGGAAACCTCCGGTAGAAATTTAAGAACAGCCTGTTTTTCCAACGGAAAAACAGGCTGTTTGATATCCATAAGCTTTTCAACGGGCAAAAGTTCGGTTATAATCTCACATTGTACATAATCCTTTTTGCCTGGAACAGACTCGTACACCTGCTCCGGGTATTAGAACAACTTTGAAGATAGACCCGAGGAGGCATGACCTTTGTCTGTATATTTATCTCATTAGGATGGCATCCTGCTTTTCCCTTTGTTTGCCCTGCTGCTAACCATTCCTTTTTGCTTGATGCAGGAGATACGTAAAAACCCATGGAATACGCTTATGCCGGGCTTGTTCCACGTGAATCATTTTTGTTTCCCCAGGAAACAAGTCAAAGAAATTATCGGTTAAGACTAACTCTCATCAGTTCAATGTTCACCATCATGTAATCAAAGCATCTTCCACAAACATTCTGACTTCCTCCTCATATTTTTCCTTATCCACTGCATAAGAGTTCCCATGACTGGCTCCCTCCACAACAAGAAGCTTTTTTTTCCCTATTTTGGCCTCGTACAGTTCTTCGCTCATATAAGTCGGAACGAAATTATCCAATGATCCGTGGATAAACATCACAGGAATTTCTGCCTGCTTCATGGTTTCAATTGGCTTAACATCAGCCAAACGAAATCCCGCTTTTTTATATACCAAACGATCCACCAACTGATAGAAGGGAAAGGCAGGAGCTCGCTTTATTTTTATCTGGTATTTGATTAGGGCGCTGAGGTCCGAATAAGGGCAATCCGCGATAATAAATGAAACATGCTCGTTAATGGCGGCATATTCCAGAACCGTCGCGCCGCCGAGCGATTGCCCATGAAGGCCAATCACACAATTTTGATCATAACGTTTCCTTACCCAATTCACCCACTCATCAAGATCGTATTTTTCCAAATAACCATAAGTGGTATATTTGCCTTCACTCCATCCGTGAGCCCGCTGATCTACTACTAAAATATTGAACCCTTGTTCAATAAACATATCGGAAAAAGGCAGAGAAACAGGGTGGGCGACAGTATAGCCATGAACTATAATCATGACTTTTCGGCTGTTTTCGTTCGGCTTTAGATGCCACCCTCTTAATTTATATCCATCCTGGCTTACAATCTCAACTTGTTCCTTATCCATATGATCAAGTTTACTCCGGGAATAGCCGATCTTATGCTCCAGTTCAGCAAAGCACTCGTCCACAGACATTTTTTTCATCTGAGTCACTTGGATAAAGCCGTAATAAGCCAGACTGTACAATATGATGATTAGCAGGGTAAAAGTAAGAAGCGAATACATCAACACAGGAACCTGATCCTCCTTAAATGTTCATCAGGTTTTTTAGTATTCGTTCTTCTCGGCAGTTCATTCACTACATATATTAATATGTAAATATTTGCAATTTTCCCTCGACAAGATTCTATTCAACACTTGCAAGAATTTGTATTTTATACTATATTAAATAAAATATTATAAATAATTGAACTATTAGGTTTAATGAACCGGAGATATTTGTCTTATTAATTCAAAAAATTCATAGCCCCGGGGGTGACGATATTGTTAAGCGGCCTTCATTTCAAAGAAAAAAAGTGGCATTATTACTTCCTCTTTGGTGTTACTTATCTGATTCTATCATCTACAATACTTTTGGCTATTGTTTCAGATATGAGTGACGACGAATTTGGAAACATTCAACAACTTTTTTCAGAAAAGAAAATACCCATGTTAGCCTTACTTGGAATATGTCTGATTTTCTTCTTGCTGTTTGTATTTGTCCAAATCTTCTTTGTGGCTTTTGTTTTATATTTAATTGCCAGGTTTCTTTTCTCTATTCAAACGACGTTTCCTTTGTTCTTTCAAATAGTCTTAAAATGCAGTGTTCTGTTTTCCTTAAGTATTTTAACTCATATCGTTCTTGCTTCTGATGTTCCTTACGAAAAATGGTTACTGGCTTTGAATCCATTTCTATTGGTTTGTTTTGTAATGCTATATGTTAAAATTCGCAAACATTTAGCTGCTTCCTTACAGAAAGCCCTTCTCTTTTCGAGTTCCTTATATATCCTTTATATTTCAATACAAATTATACAAGGAGGTTGAACTCATGCTATCATCAGCCATTAGTAACAAAATAGTTTCTAACAAAGTCTTGTTCATACTTATTGGAGCTGCCGCTGCCATCTTCCTGACCATTTATATGTTCACTACTTCCACATTTAATATCTCGCGGATTGTACCTGGGCTGACTTATGCTTCTGCCTTTAATGGACTAAAGCGTGTTCGAGAAGTATGGAGAACAACAAAAAATGTCAGGAAAGCTATGAAGGTAGCTTTTGGATGGACTGTTATCAGCTTCGTTATTTCTGTTTTGGGTGAAGAGGTAATAGAAAATCTTTTGGAAAATAATCTTGATACTCTATCTAAGTGGTAAAGGATTAAATTAGAAATGAGAAGGGCTTTTTTATTTTCTATAGGAGAACACGTATGTCGAATTTAATGTGCCAACTTTATACCATATTCTTTTATACTTGGAAGATCATATTGAACAAGGTCTTTCTTCGTTTGCAACAAACTGCCTTTATAGGTAAAAAGATTGCAAGTAAAAGCGCTGCCTCTCTTACCCATTGGATAATTGCAGGTCTTTCTTTAACTTACATACTGTGGATGGCCCTATCCATTTTATTTCAAATCTTTTTTCACTACACTTCATTCTCACCTGATAACACCGAACTACTATTAGTTTTTGGCTTTATCCTAAGTGCTTTCTTTATTACAGGGTTTCCCATCCACCAGGACTTTGCCCTTTATATTTATGAGTCCAACCAGCCTATTCCTGTGAAGAAAAGATTACTTTTATTAAATACTTTCCTGGGGGTTACTGTTAGCTGGAGTTTTATTCTTTTATTATCTCTGCCCTTTCTGCTCTGCCAGTTTTATTGGTACGGTTTTTCGGGAATAAGTGTCCTGCTTACGTTATTATTAACCTTACTTGTTATTGGATTTGTAGCAGATTTCCTTAAATTTATCGGGTTTTATCGGAAAATATATTCCCGCGGTCAATCCAATCGATTTATTACCTATACAAGTCATCTCATTTTTTTGATTTCCATTCCTTATTTGTCCCGGTTTTTTAAAACAATGATCGATCAGTTTATCCTAAAATTGAATCCTGAAGACCGGATAAACAATATTCAGCAGTTACTGAGTTATATCCCATTCAGGCTTACTGAAGTATCCTTCTCTTATGTCTATTTAATCGTAGCTGCAGGAATCATCCTAAGCATAATTATAAGCACGAAATGGGTAAGCAAATCCTTCTTTAAGGAAAGAATATTACATATTCCAAACAGGAGATTATTTTTCCCATCTCACCCCTATGGGGCCTTGATTACACACTTTGTCAGAAAAAACGGGTGGATGAATAATGAGATTATAGCCGCCGTATTCATGACCTTCTTTATCAAACAATATACAGACCAATTAGATGCAAGCTCCCTTTTTACAATAGCCGTACCGGTATCTATTCTGCTTTCAGCGTGTGTCTTTTTCAATAAGGCGGATTATATCTTTATGTTAAAACAAAACCAATGGACTAGAGCCCAAATCTCCTGCTCCTATGCTCTTTATATATTCATTCAATATATATTTGTTCAAATTTCGCTTGGAGTCCTCGGTACTTATTCATTGTCTCTAACTGGGTTCTGGAGCTGGACCGAATCGATCCTGCTCGGATTTGTTTTCATTTCCTGCACGATGAGCTGCTATATATCCACTCTCTATACATTTGATGGAATGATTGAACCTAAATTTTTCTATACGGTATCCACCTATTTAATCAATGGGTTCCTGCTTTTATGTACAACCCCCATCTATGTTCTTGAGAAAATCATGAATCCCGTATTCCTGTTATTTCTTACGAAGTTGGCAGTTCCCTATATTGTCATTTTTGTTTATTACAGGGTGATACGAATAATACGGGGTCCTATCCATTACGGAGTTGATTAACGTGAAATTTGGAGGATTAATCATTAAGAACAACAAGAAATTGCTGCTCACCATCGTATTTCTTTGGGTTGGCTTTTTGGTTTTAACCGCGTTTTCTATAAGCCTTTCAACTGATCCTATAATTACAAAAGAAGATTTCTTAGCAGAATCTTTGCATCCTATGAGTATATTTGTTCATAACCTTCTGTCTGCTTTTTTTCTTATTCTCTTGGGAAATTTAACTTTAGGGTTATATGCCATTTACGCCCTGCTCCTGAATATATATATTACATCTTATGCCATTTATTTTGTATATACGGAAACAGGGATGTTTTCCTACGCTTTTGCTATTATTCTTATTCATGGCATCCTGGAAATCCCAGCTATCTGTTTATGCTTTTTACTCTCCTCTTTTACTCTTCGCCTTTCGCTTAACAAAATATTTGGTCATCATGTATTCCATATGAATTCGGCTAACGAAAAAGTGGCTTTAGTCCTGCTTATGATAGTACTTTATTTTATTGCCTCTATTGTTGAAGCTTATATGACTCCGGCTTTATCCGGAACCATGTATCAGATACTATAAAACTATTCGGGAGAAATCGAAATGATATTCAATATAAAAGGATTAACCAAAAGATACAATCGCGTTATCTTAGATCAGGCCGCCCTATCCATGGAATCAGGGAACGTTTATTGTCTCCTTGGCCGAAATGGGGCAGGGAAAACCACTTTAATGAAAATATTATCCGGGACGGTTCCCTACGAGGAAGGACAGATATCCACCAGTAACGATCATTCCCAGAAAACACAACTTTATTATGTACCGGAACACCCCATTTTTCTTGAATACCTTACAGGTTATGAGCATTTAGACATGCATGCCAAAATAAACGGGTACAAGCTCAAAAAAGCGGAATTAGACAACTTTGTTGAACAGATGGGGATAGCCTCTTTCTGCAATGATTTTATTTTCCAATACTCTCATGGGATGAAGCATCAGTTAGCTTTGGCAATGGCTTTCTTAATTACTCCCCCTGTTCTGCTGCTGGATGAACCCCTTGTTTCGCTTGACCCAATTAATATATACGATATGAAACAAAGGCTCATCGATTATGCCAGGAAGGACCATATTGTCCTCGTCTCTACCCACATGATTCCGATTGCCCAGCAAATAGGCGACCATATTCTGGTATTATCAAATGGGAAAATCACGCAAGTAAAAAATGACTTTTCTGAAAAAGATTTAGAACAGTTCGTCCTGAACCTGCTTTCTGCTTTTCCCCAACAAAACACTGATTAAGTTCAGATTCCCTGGAATGAAACAGCGCTGGAAGCAAAATCTTTTCCCTATCTGCTTTGTCTGCATACTTAAACGGAGTACTTCTACAGAAGCACTCCGTTTTTAGACTCCGACAAAGTTCCTTGAATTTACTGTTAAGGGAAAAGGTTTTAGCTGGAGTTCGTTAGCGGGCGCCTTTCATTCCGGGGAATGCCCTTTACAAATCCCTATTCAGGATTCCCTGGAGTGAACAGCACCGGAAGCAAAATCTTTTCCCTAATGAAGCAATCCGCTTTCTTTTGCCTTCTTCACCATTTTGGCCGAGTGTTTATTGATATGCTTTTTAAACAGGAGCCCTAACATCAGCGTAATCACCACATAGATACATAGGGCAGCTATGTCCTTTAATACAATGTCCCAGATTATGCCGCCCACTGCTTCCCGCATCATGCTGATGGCATAAGTAAACGGCAGAAACGGATGGATCATCTGGAAAAATGGCGGTGTAACCTGAATCGGGAATGTCCCGCCCGAACCGGCCAGTTGAAGCACCAGCATAATAATGGCCATAGCTTTTCCGACATTGCCAAATACCGATACCAGCGTGTAAACCATTAACATGAATACCGCGCTGTTTATCAGCCCGAAGAGGACAAACCATAAAGGATTGGATACATACGTTCCAAGAAGATATATATCACCCATTGTCACGATCACGGACTGCAGCAGGGCAATCGTTAAAAAGGTCAGAAATCTCCCAAAGTAGACTTGATAGCTCTTATATGCTTTTTCCGGATGGTGTACCTCTGTCGTTAGCAAGGACACAAGCAGCAGGGCTCCTACCCATAAGGATAAGGTAGAAAAGAACGGGGACATACCTGAGCCGTAATTTGGAATCGGGTACAGCCTATTTTCCTTCAGTACAACCGGGTTAGCCAGAAAATCACTTTCTTTTTCTACATCATGCTTTAAAAGATCAATAATCTGATGGATATCCTCAGTGGATTCGAACTGGCGGATGCGGTCAGCTATCTGTTTAATTTTGCTTTCTATGGCCGGAAGCTCTTTTTGAATTTTCGTGACCTCTTCCTTGCCGACCGTAATGCCCTTGGAAGCATCACTTAGCAGTTTGGAGACATCCGGCAAGCTGTTTTGGGCATCCTGCAGGACAGTCGATGCATCTTTTGCCGCTGTTTTGGCCTGGTCTACTGCCGCGGAAATAGCCGGTACAATCGTGGAATCGTACTTGCCCAGAATATCATCCAGTAAAGCCACACTGTCTTTGGAGATCTGATTGACACCGTTGATGATGTCCTCCGCCGGCTTTTCCCCTTTGTCTATAGCATTTATCGCTGCCTGAATATAATCGATCTGCTTCTGGAACATAGCCTTCACCTTGTTTAGCTTATCGATTACATCCTTTATGGCAGGCTGGGGAGAAGCTTTCGAATTAAGGCGGTCGAGAAAGTTAACAATACCGTCGATGATCTTAATTCCGCTTTCCAGGCGGGACTTTACGGTATTGAGATCCTGCTTGGCTGTTGCAGGGTCGATCTCGGGATTTTGCAGGATAGCGGTTATCTCCGCAGACGAGGAAGCAATCTGCCTAAGCGTATTAAGTTCCCCTTTGATATTTGGTGCTGCTGTTTGCAGAGCCTGCCCGCTTTTATCCAGGAAATCAGTAAGCCCTTTGGACAGGTCCCCGGCGTTTTTGGTCAGTTCAACCACAAGAGGTAAATCCGACTGCGCCTTGCTGACAATATCCTGTGCTTTCTGTGCGTCAGTCAAAGCCAGATTAACCGCTTCATTGATCTGGGGAAACTCTTTCTCCAGCCTGAACACAAGGTCCTTTACTCTTTCGATACTCGGTAAATTTTGTTCCAGCTCAATACCAAGGTCATGCAAAACACTAAAAATTTTTTCGTTCACGGTCTTGGTAAAATTGTAACTCACTTTCTCTATAATGCTGGATGCTCCCTTGGAGGTGATTTTAGGAGCAACAGCATTGATTTTTTCGTTTACACTATAATCCAACTCGGGTTTTTGGGGATTATCCGAGATAATAGTTGCAATCTTCTCAGAAAAATCCTCCGGTATAACAATGCTTGCATAATACTTACCGTGCATAACCCCGTTCAGGGCCGTTGCTTCATCGACAAACTTCCATCCGATCGCTTCATTTTGTTTAAGACTGTCTACAATCATATCTCCCATTTTAATATCATGGTCTCTTATAGTTGTACCCCTATCCTTATTGACTATAGCTATGGATAATCCCTTGGTATTTCCATAGGGGTCCCAGGATGCCTCTATGTTAAACCAGGCATATAAAGAAGGCAGAATAATAAGGCCTAAGATAATAATGGCCGCTGCCCAATTCTTCACTATCTTCCGTACATCCGTAAAATAAATGTTGAATATGTTCTTCATACACGCATCTCCTGCACCTATTTTGTCTTTTCGTGTAGTATGGGATAGCCATCTCCAAACAATTCGCTTCCCATTTGGGCTTCCCCATTAAATAGGGATTCAACTATTATAGTACAGATAAGCATGAGAAACCAAACTCTAACTTTGTTAACAATTCCATACCCGGAACTTGGCAAAAGCAAACAGGGGATACCTCTACTAAGCCGGAAAACTTTCCTCCTGCCGGTCAGAAACTATCTTTTGCCCCGTTTAGCCGATGGTTTTCCCGCAAACCGCTTCCTGTTTTCGGTCCTCCCATTTGGAGCCTTAGACCGGGACCTTCCTTGGCCGGCATGATTGGAACGATTTTTTGCGGGCCGGGAGCCAACTTTTCCGGACCTCGTCCTATGGAGCCCTTCTTCTCTTTTCACCGGTATCTTATCTTGGGTAAAGGCCGGTCCCGGCATGATCTTTCGTTCCAGCGTAAGATGAATGCCCTTCTCGATTTGTTCCAGGTACTTCCGGTCCTTGGGAGCTGCAAGCGTAACAGCCAACCCTGTCCCGCCCGCGCGGCCGGTTCGGCCTATGCGGTGAATATAACTCTCCGCATCATGAGGGATATCATAGTTAAATACATGCGTGACACCCTCCACATCCAGCCCCCGTGCCGCTACATCCGTAGCTACAAGAATGTGCAGCCTGGCCTCGCGGAATTTTTTCATCACCTGTTCCCGCTTAGCCTGGGACAAATCTCCATGAAGTTCATCGGATATATACCCCTTCGCCTGAAGGGCTTGATTCAAGGTGCCGGCTCTCCGTTTCGTCCGGCAAAATACCATGGCCAAAAATGGTCTATACTCGTCCAGCAATGTACAGAGTACCCGCTGTTTGGCACGGTCGGTCGTCTCCACCACAAGCTGGCGGATTTCCTTCACCGTAATTTGCCTGGCTTGGATTTCAACCGTCTCCGGCTGATGCATGAACCGTTTCGCGAGTGATCTCACCTGTTTCGGCATCGTAGCTGAAAAAAGCAGGGTCTGCCGATTTGCCGAAAGTTCGGCCAGTATCTCTTCCACTTCCCCCAGGAAACCAATATGCAGCATCTGGTCTGCCTCATCAAGTACCAAGGCGGTTGCCCGGGACAAATCGATAGTTTCCCGCCGGATATGGTCCAACAGCCTTCCGGGTGTACCGACAACAATCTGTACATTTCTCCTCAGTTTATTCATCTGTCCCTCTACATCTTGTCCACCATATACGGCAAGCACCCGTACCTGTTCCATAGCAGCTGTAAGTTTCTTCAATTCAGCGGTGATTTGCAGCGCCAGCTCTCTGGTAGGGGTTATGATAAGTCCCTGAATGTGAGGTGCATCCGCCCTAATCTTTTGAAGAAGGGGAAGAATAAAAGCAAGCGTCTTGCCCGTTCCTGTCTGGGCTTTGCCGATCACGTCAGTTCCTTTCAGTATACGGGGAATGGCTTGTTTCTGAATGGGAGTTGGTGTTATGATCCCGTTTTTTTGTAGCGTTTCTGTAAGCGGCGGGTCGATGCCTAACGCAGCAAATGCTTGCATACCTATCACGTCTTTTCTTTTATTATCTTTATCTTATTTTCTAAACACTTATATTATGAAACCAAATCTGATTGGATTAGTCCATTTCATAAATAGATCCGGATTTGCTGGCATAGAGCTCCGTATATACTTTTTCTGCATAGGCGTCCGTCATGCCGGAGATATAGTCCGCAACAAAACGGGGCCATGGCCAATGCCCATTATGCAGCTCGTAGTTCTCCATCCAATCAGGCGGAATAATGAGACTGCCTTGTTCCGGTATTTTGAAGCTGTCCCAAAGCCGGTGCAGCATAATTTCACTGCGTTTCTGAAGGCGTTGGACCCGAAAGTCTTTGATCAGGGTAACCCAGGCGAGTTTTTTCAAAATTTCCAATGTCCGCAAAAGCTCCAGATCCTGCCGGCCTTCTTTTACAAAGGTAATCTTCTTCCAGCTTTTCACCGGGTCCTCAATAATCCCTATTCGCCCTGCATATGCACTGACCCAGCGGCCTTTCATCTCTCTGCGGGCCCGTGAAGAATCCCTTCCGCATTCCCTATATACCTCTTCCCACTGCTCCAGGTAGGAATGAAGCACCCGGGTAACCATCTCTTTAATATCTACCTGATCCCAGCCGACCTCACTATTTCCCTGATCATTCACGATCTCCTGCACCAGATGCTCTATCAGCCGGTCATCCTCCATGAAAGACTGATTCATCTGAATTTTCCCCGAACGGATTCCGTCCTCAATGTCATGGGTCGAGTAGGCTATATCATCGCAGAGGTCCATGAGCTGGGCTTCCAAAGTGGAGGCCCCAACCGGCATTTCCCATCGGTCTCTTATGGCTTTTATCCCTTCCCATTCCATGGAGTAAACACCCTTCAATCGTCCCGGCTCATCCAAACAGTAGGGATATTTGTTGATCGCCAGCAGCACGGCTGCCGTCAGATCCAGCCCGCTGTCACTCCCCGCTCTCTTTTCCAGGAACATCAGGATACGGAAATTCTGGGCATTCCCTTCATAAGATAAGCCGTATTCCCGGGTCAGCAAATCGTTCAAAACTTCTTCCCCTTTATGCCCAAAGGGGGGATGCCCGAGATCGTGGGCCAGAGACGCACATTCCACAACACCCGGGTCCAGCATTAAACCCGGGTACCCCCTGCGGATTGAGAGAGAATACTGCTTATCCAACCGTCTTGCGATTTCCCTGGCAATCTGGGAAACCTCCAAAGAGTGAGTCAGTCTGGTGCGGTAATAATCCCCGCTGCCTGCACCAAACACCTGGGATTTGCCCTGCATTCTGCGAAAAGCGGGGGATTGAATCAGCCGTGCATAGTCCCTTTCATATTCGTCCCGCTCCTCGCTAAGTGTATTCATCATCGGCTCATCCAGCCGCAATTTGCGTAAGTCCATCATGATTCCTCCTTTATAGGACCATAAACAAAATGATGTCAGTAAGTCTTACATACAAGTCTTTTTTGCAAATTGTAGCACAGATGAACCTCAAACAAAAATAGGTATCCCGAAGCTAATGCAGTCCAATTGGAAATGGTTCCGTCCAAGGTGCCCAAACAGGAAAAACGACCGCCGGCTTTGCGATGGCAGTCGTTCTCCTGCTAATTCTTCATCCTTGGGTCCAGCACATCCCGTAATCCGTCACCCAGGAGGTTAAAACCAAGTACGGTAAGCATGATGGAAAGGCCCGGGAAAATCACCGTCCACGGTTCCTGTTCAAAAAACTGTCTGGAATCCGAAATCATCTTCCCCCACTCCGGTTCAGGAGGCTGCGTACCAAGACCCAAAAACCCGAGGGAAGCAGCTTCTATGATAGCGGTCGCAAAACCCAGGGTCCTTGAACAATAATAGGGGATAAGCTGTTAGGAAGGAGATGGACGAACAAAATCCGCCGGTCCTTCATCCCTTGTGCTTTGGCCGCGATGATAAATTCTTCCTGTTTTAGGCCGAGCACTTTGGTTCTTGATTTTTTTATAGTTTTCTTATCCGAATAGTTGGCAGATGCTGAAATCAACTGCCGGGTCCGAAGGGAAACCATGATTTCATCTTTGTCTTTATGCTTCGCTGTTTCTATTCAGCCTTTTCCGCCATTTCCTTTTTGGCTTCTTCCATTTCATTTTGTTTCTCTTGGCGAACTTGTTCCTGAATTGCATTTTGGAGCTCTCGGATCTGTTCTTCCAGTTTCTTTATCTTATCCCTTTTTACAGCCTGGCTTTCTTTTCAGGATACGGGATAATTCACTTCATCCGCAAACGGAATGGAAGAGAACGCCCCTTTTCTTTGAACAACCAGAGAGGAAAAATAACTCGCAAACCGCACAGCTTCCCGGATATGCTGCACATCCTCCCATCGGGAAATATCCAGCTTGCTGGTGAAAGCCCCGATGAAAGAATCCCCTGCAGCAGTTGTATCCACTGCGTTTACCTTAAAGGATAGGACAAAAACTTCTCCTCCCGAATGACAGAGCAGGGAACCCTGTTCACCTAAGGTCACCAGAACGTAATGGACTCCTTTTTCAAGCAATGCTTTAGCCGCGATTCCCATATCTTCCCGGCTCAATGAATCCTTGCCGGTGATTACCTGCATTTCTGTTTCATTAGGGATAAGGACATCCGTGAGCCTAAGCAGTTCATCCGGAATCTCACCCGCCGGGGCCGGATTCAGTACGGTTTTCACATTATGCTGTTTCGCATAAGTAAAAGCTTCTATGATAGCCGGTACCGGAACCTCAAGCTGGGATATGAGGAAATCCGCTTTTTCTATGGTGGAACGGGCAGCTTGAACGTCTTTGCTATTAAGTTCCATATTGGCTCCGGACGTTACAATAATCGCATTGTTTCCATCCTGCTGGATCAAGATGCACGCTTCCCCTGTTGGGGCCTCCTTATCCAGCCCTACGTAAGAGGTGTCTATTCCTTCCTCTTTAAGAATATCCAGCAATTGTTCCCCGTGCTTATCTTTTCCTACTTTCCCAATAAAGGAAACGCTTGCTCCAAGCCTTGATGCGGAAACAGCCTGATTGCACCCCTTGCCCCCGGCATTGGTCAATTTGCCGATCCCTTGTACCGTTTCGCCAAGCTTGGGCAATTTTGAAAGCAGGAAGCTGTTATCTATATTTAGACTTCCCAATACACATATAGTATTCATAGTTTCTCTCCTTCTTCCTTACCGGACTTTTACCCATTAAGCGAACATGAAGAACGATAAAAGCATACAGCCAATGATACCGATAATAATCGGAACGGAGGTCCGTTTCACGACCTGAATGGGGTTAACGTTCACAATAGAGGCCACTACGATAATCACAGCCGCAACCGGGGATACCGAACGAATCAGGTTGGACGTAAGCTGCATCGGTAATGCTACCATAATACTGTTTACCCCGATCTTCTCCGTAATTTCCGGAATGATATTAATGAACGAATAAAATACGGCCAAACCGCTTCCGCTGATGAAACCGATTAGCGCAGCAACACCAGAGAAAATCAGCATGAGAATTGAACCGGCGCTTTCCACGTGCTTTACAGAATCGATCAGCATGTCAATGATGCCGATGGATTTCAGGCCCTCAACCAGCAAACTGGCAGCTACGATCAAGGATACAACCTGGGCGAATCCCGTTCCCATTCCTTTGAAAAAAATGCCAAATTGCTTGGACGTTTCTTTGAAGGAACGGCTGCGGATCACCTCGACTATAACTGTAATGGTCATACACAGTAGAGAAATGCCGACCAATCCAAAGTTGATACCTTTTATGGCCAGATTAAAAACCAGTACCAGAATAAGCGGCAGAATCGGGAAGATGCCATAATAAGCAGGAGGCAAGTTCTCATTCAGATTTAATTTGTCATCATTAATTTCGGCAGGTTCAATCGCGCCTTGTTTTTTGTCCATATATTTTTGCCAAAAGTAATGGGTTACCGCCATAATCAGCAGCACAGGGATAGAAATCTTGGCATGATAGGAAAATACGTAATCAACCAGGTTATACCCCAATTTTTGGGCAGCTACAACGTTATCCGCCCCCAAGGGAGTCGGCATAATGGTAGCAGTTGTGGCAATGACGGCCCCTGCGGTCAGCGAGGACATCCCTGTCTTTTTAAGAACCGGATATAAGGTAGCCATCAGGAGTACCGCCAAGCTCGATGCGCTAGGAACTACCAGGGACAGCAGGTTCCCAAGCAGGAAAATAATCGGTACCAGAATGTACTTGGATTTAATGCGTCTGAGCGGCTTGGTCATAAGATGAACCGCCACATCATTTGCCCCGATATGGGACATATAGCTGGAAAACCCGAACAGTACCATAATCGTTAGTCCGGCTGACCCGAGCTGTTTGACGAAAATCTCTTCAATTTGTTTAAACGGATCCAGCCAAACGGAACCGGTAGCCAGCTTATCCGAAAGGATCGGGTGTCCGAGTAACGCCGCGGAAAAAAGAAGGACAAGGCCGGCAGCCAAAAGGACTACTTTGGCATCGTAGTTTTTGGCAATGAGGTATCCCGTGAGTACAAGGACAACTAAACTGATGATGATTTCAATCATGCGTGAGCACCCTCTCTAGTTAGTTAAATAGCTTTTCTCAGTTGCTCAAGAACCCAAATACGGAAAGAGGGAACATCAATTTCCAGACAAACCGTGGCGTTACTTGGTTTATTCAAACGTCCGCGAAGATCAACGACTGTTGTGCCGGAAGTATAAACACCTTGCGTTTCTATGTCGACAAAGCTGTCTTGCGTCTGGAATAACTCCGGCTTAATCAGATAGGCAATGGCACACATATCATGCATTTTCAACCCGGTTTTGAGACTGCCTCCGCGGTAATGCTGGAATAAAGAATACAGCATCTCGCCGTTTTTGTTCATTTCCCTGATTTCTTCCACATTCTCTTTGGTCAAGGTGGCTTGACTAGTTACATCTAACCCGCACATGACAATCGGAAGTCCGGACTCAAACACGATCTTGGCTGCCTCAGGGTCGGCGAAAATATTGAATTCCGCGTTCGGCGTATGATCTCCTCTGGATGCGGAACCACCCATCAGGACTATACGTTCAATGTTTTCCTTGCACTGAGGGAACACAGTAAGCATAAGAGCCACGTTAGTCAAAGGTCCGATAGGTACGATAGTAATGGGCTCAGGACTTTTCAGGATGGTATCTCTCATTGCTTCAATAGCATGCATAGGCAGCAGATTCTGGCTGCTTTCCTCAAATTCATATCCGTCCATGCCGGAGTTTCCGTGAATATGACTGGAATCTTCAAGATGCTTCACCAATGGCTTCGTCGCACCTCTGGCCACAGGAACATCTTTACCGAAAAATTTGAGCAGTTTCAGTGCATTGTTCGTCGTTTTGTCTACAGATACATTGCCGGCTACAGTAGTCAGCAGCTTCATATCCATGTTTTCATGAAACAAAGCCACTGCAATGGCTACCGCATCATCAATGCCGGGATCAGTGTCCAGAATGACGGGAATTCTTTTGTGTTGTTGGGTCATGTTCAACATCTCCTTTGTATTTGTTAAGGGAAAGATTAATTTTTTTATTGGAATAAACTATGTGTAACCGATTACACATCAGATAGTATAATTATTTGGAAGTATTCCCTAATGCCTGTTTATCCCTTCAGGCCATTTGGGAGAAATCCGGCAGGGAGCGGGAATTTCGCATTATCCTTCCCGTTGTTTGCTCTTGCCGCTTCCCTTTTGTTCAGGATTCGCTTTTTGAGGTTGTCCCCCGCTCCAGTAAATAAACCGGGAAAACATGATGCAGGGACTCAAGGGGTTTGCTTTCAATCAATTTGATCAAGATACGGGCTGCTGTCAGCCCCATATCATAAATCGGCTGGGCTATGGTCGTTAACTCGGGATAAACCATGACGCTTATGGGAATGCCGTCATAGCCGATAATTTCAAGACCGCCAGGAACAGTCAGATTATACATCTGGGCAGCCCGCAGGGCACCGATAGCCATGATATCATTACCGGCAAAAATACCGTCCAGGTCAGGATAACTCTCCATCAGCTGATAGGCCTCTTCTGCCGCTTTATCCATCTTGAAGAGACCGTTTACAATCAGGCCCGGTTCAAACCAGTCCAGCTGCTGCACCATATCAAGGTAACCTTGACATCTCTCATCCGGAATGGTGAAGTGTTCAGGTCCACGGATATGAGCGATCTTACGGCAACCCTGATCCAATAAAAATTGCACCGCTTTGCGGGCGCCAACCCGGTTATCTGCCGTAACACTGGGAACATCATCGGATATGATACGGTCCAGGGTGACAACCGGTACGGTCAAATCCTCCACTTCTTTGGCAGACAAGGTATTGGAGGCCAAAATAAATCCATCTATATATTTTTGCCTAAGCACGTCTACGTAATGCTTTTCCTTATCAGGAGAATCATCCGAGTTGCACAATATAGTGGTATACCCATATACGTAAGTTACATTCTCAACGGCTTTAGCCAGTTCGTTAAAAAAGGGATTGGTTATATCAGGAACAATTAGGGCTATGGTCTTGGATGTCTTTTTTGTCATGCTCCTGGCCACCAGATTAGGTGCATAATTTAATTCTTTAATCGCGTTCAGCACCTTTTTTTCCGTATCCTCATGCACGTAACCGTTCTGGTTAAGCACCCGGGATACGGTAGCCACGGATACCCCCGCAAGCTTGGATACATCTTTTATGGTAGCCATAAACGGTAATGTCGCCTCCTCTTCTGTAATCGGTTACACATTATTTGTAACCGATTACATATTTCATGCTTTGATTATAGTTCAGGCTTGTATCCGTTGTCAATCGGTCTTTTAAAAATTCTCTCTCATTATTGCAGTAATGAATTCCATTTTTGGATAAATAAAAAACAGCTTCCTCCTTAAGGGACGGGAAAGCTGTTTTCCTTCTTGCTCTACAGGTTATTCATAAAGTCCCGAATAGCTTTTAAACCACTCAAAATATGAAGCACAATGACTTTCAGTACCGCATATCCGGGGACAGCAAAGATAATTCCGAGAATCCCAAACAGGTTCCCTCCAATCAAAATAACGAAAATAATCGTAATTGGATGGACGCTCAGGTTTTTACCCATCACCTGAGGGGAAATAAACTTCCCTTCGATCGACTGCACAATAATCCAGACGACAGCCAGTTTCACCAGCATAGCCGGAGAAGTTACAGCTGAGATGATAATCGCGGGGGTAATAGCAATTACAGGTCCCAAGTAAGGAACTATACTGGTTAGCGAAGCAATAATGGCCAGAACCAATGCATAATTAAGGCCTATAACCAAATAGCCGACAAACAGGAGAAATCCGATACAAAAGCTGACGATAATCTGCCCGCGAATGTACGAGCTTATCTGATGATGCATTTCATACATCATTTGATACGTATGTTCCCGTGTTTTTACCGGCAGCATATTCAGAATAAAACGGGGCAGCTTACGGCCGTCTTTTAGGAGATAGAACAAAATGAACGGCAAGGTTGCGATGGCCAGAACAATTTCGGTAACCGTTCCAACTACTCCACTAACGCTAGCCCAGGCATTTTGCAAAATAACGGAGCTTTTTTCAGAAATGTAATTCATGATATCGGTACTTACATTGTTCAATTTGTCATTAAATTGATGAAATAGACTTGTGCCTGCAAATTCATTGAATTTTTCTGCTACCTGCTGCCCGTATTTAGGGAGATTATCAACCAGGTTCAGAACCTGGTCTTTTACAAAAGGAAATACCGTTAAGATCAAGATGGTTACAACCCCAATTATCACCAGGAACAATCCGATAATAGAGTAAATCCGGTTAATCTTATGCCTTTCAAGCAAATCCACAATCGGATTTAGCAGGTAAAAGGCAATTCCCGCCAATATCAACGGCAGCATCACCGTTTTAACGATAATGCCAATGGGAACAAAAATGAAAGAGATTTTTGAAATCACCAGAATATTCAATGCAACCAGCAGCAAAATCAATAAGAACACCACAAATTTATTGTGCAGAAAAAACAGTTTCAATCTCTCCGTTCGAGAGCGGGGGCTTTCCATGGGGTTTTCGAACTCCTCTCCCTTAGAAATCAACATTGTAACGAATAGATGCTATGTTTACCTGTTCTAAATTAATGTGTATCTATTCTTGTTTTTGAAAAGAAAACCTTCCGGTTTTTTCTTGTATTTTATCAGACTTTCATGAAAATACCACCTTGATTTAACCCAGAAAGGTTTAAAAAGATGACTTATTTGCATGCCCGGGCTTCTTGTTAAAAAATGGATCCCGGGCTTTAATTTATATTTTCCTGATAATCGTTCCGACAAACATCACCTGCAGCCAATTTGAAAATTTTATCCTTATTTGTATAAACTCGGATAAACTTCTTGTTCGGGGTCGAACCTGTTTTATACATAATCAGTAAGACCTTTTCAATAATGGGACATGCATTCTTTCAAAAAAAACGATCATAATAACGGTTGCATGCTCATTTATCTATATAAACAGGCCCACTCTTTCATTGAATTAATCAAAATAGGGGTGTAATTTAATTTTTTTCCTTTAAAATAAAAGAAGGGGGAACCTGGCTGTTTGGTCATAGCCCCATCTTCATTCTTAGATCAATACAAGGGCCCCCGACGAAAGTCTAGGTTGGAAACCGAACCGTAGTCCATTTTGATACGTATGAAAGAAACATAAAATGAAATTAATCGATTGTACGGTACGCTTATTGGTTTAAATATAAACAGAGAGAGTTAAGAAAAAGGGAGTTGTTTAAGGATGCAGGAGCTTGGTATGGTGAAAATCACTTCAGATAAACAAATTAAGGTGCTTGTACTTACAGGTTCATTGGGGCACGGCCACATTCAGGTTGCCAATGCGATTCGGGAAATGGCCGACCGGTGGGATCACCATCAAGTGAATGTTGAAATCATAGATTATATGGAACTGGTATCTCCCAATCTGCATGATATCAGTTCGACCTGTTTTTTGCAGTGGGTCAAGCATTTCCCAAGTTCATACGGTCTGTTGTTTGAAATGACCCGCAAAGACCGTATGCTGGCCCAGTTCATCAAGAGCATCCGGTTTACCAGCTTAAAACCTCTGATCCAACGCATTGAAGATGAACAGCCGGACGTTATTATCAGTACACTGCCTGCGGCAAGCGCGGCAGTCTCTAAAATAAAAGAACGGGGACTCATAGATTGCCCCGCAGTAACCGTGATTACCGATCATACGGATCATAGCTTCTGGCTGCATCCTTATACAGATAAATATTGGGTCGGATCGGAAGATGCCAAGAACAAACTGCTTCGCCAGGGTATTCCCGCTTCCAGCATTGAAATTACGGGTATTCCGGTAAGGCCTGTTTTCTATGAAACTTATGATCAAACCTTGCTGCGAGAACAGTACGGCCTGAACCAGGAGGCCACCACCATATTGCTAATGGGAGGTGGCTGCGGTTTGATAGATTCTACCTTGCTGCGTTCTCTGGAAGAAGCGGAATGGACACGTTCCCTGCAGTTTGTCGTAATCTGCGGCCGGAATAAGAGCCTGCGCAAACGTCTTGAACGCTGGTCTGCCCAAACATTATTGGATGTACATGTCATCGGATATACAAAAAATGTGCATGATTATATGGCGATGGCCGATTTAATGATCACCAAATCCGGTGGTGTGACAACAGCGGAAGCTATTGCCCGTCGGCTTCCTCTGCTAATATATAAGCCGCTCCCCGGTCAGGAGCAAGATAATATTGATTATCTGATTCGCAATGGTGTTGCATGCTGTGCAGATAATCGGCTCCAGCTTTTTTATCAGCTTTTCTTCTTAATAACCCATGAAGATAAGCTGCAGAAGATGCGTGCGCGGGCACAGCTTCTCAGACAGCCTAGACCTCTGGATCTCATTAAAACCCTTGTCCATGTTCAAGAGCAGCCGGTCCTTCAGCCATCCAGAGTCCATACCTGGTTCCGTAAAAGTGTTGTTTAGGCTGATCCTCCCATATGGACAAGCAGGAAAGACTTCGTTCTATTCGTGATTGAACCTCTTTCGTGTTGAAAAGCAAGATCCGCTTTTCTCCGGGCCCGCACCTTTCCCATTGTGCGTTGCGGCGTCCCCGTCGGGGTGGTCAGAACTTGATTAATAAAAGACAGCTGTTTAGGCCTGATACTGGCACTAACAGCTGTCTTTTTTTGAATATGAAAAACATGTTCTGCTTAATTCCGTCCTTCTTCACCCAAAGAAGACTGAGGGCGAATCATAAACATGTAGCAGAAGATGGCCCCAAGGCCGCAGCAGACAATGACTATCCCCATAGGCACCGCCGTATGGTTTCCGGCAATCCCGACAAGAGGCGCCGCCACCGAACCTGCAATAAAAGGAAGCAAACCAAGCATCGCCGATGCGCTTCCGGCATTTTTGCCCTGATTCTGCATGGCCAACGAGAATCCAACGGTATTTACTATACCTGTACTTGATACGACAATAAACAGAAAGATCAGGACAGCAAACAATGGGGCTCCAATCAAAATCATAGCCAGCAACAGCAGGGCTCCAATTAAAGATAAAAGGATTCCGCTGATAAACAGCCGGCTTTCATGAAAACGTGGGGCCAGACGCCCGGTCAACTGTGTTGCAATAATCAAGCCTAATCCGTTTAATGCAAAGACCAAGCTGAACTGCTGGGGAGAAGCCCCGTAAATGTCCTGCAATACAAACGGAGAACCGGATATATAACTGAACATGGCTGCAAAGACAAAACCCTGGGTACAGACATAACCCATAAATACTTTATCGCCCAGCAGCCTGCCGAAGGTGCCTACGGTTGTTTTTATCCCGCCTTTGGACCGGCCTTCCCGGGGCAGCGTCTCCTGAAGACCGATAAATGCCGCCAATACCATAACCAGTCCAAGAATACCAAGAACAGCGAATACGCCATGCCAGGAAGTAAACTGCAGCAGTTGCCCTCCGGCAACAGGGGCCAATATCGGTGCCAACCCATTAATAAGCATCAGCAAAGAGAAAAACTGGGTCAGCTCTGTACCCGAATACATATCCCCTACCATGGCACGGGCAATCACAATACCGCCGGAGCCGGCCATTCCCTGTATAAACCTTAAAAGGATCAGGCCCCAGATAGAAGAGACAAGGCCGCATAAGAAAGAAGCCGCCGCATAAATCAGCAGGGATATAAGCAGAGGGCCGCGCCTTCCCCGGGAATCACTGAGCGGACCAAGCAGCAGCTGCCCGATCGCCAAACCCAGCAAACAAGCCGTAAGGCTCAATTGGGCAAGTGAAGTGCTGGTGCCAAGATCGTTAGCCAAAATAGGCAGTGACGGCAAATACATGTCAATGGAAAGAGGTCCGATAGCCGTCATAGAGCCAAGAACTATAGCCATGGAAATCCTTTTTTTCCTGGTAACAGCAAAAGAAGTATTTACCGGATTCGTGCTGGGGTTCATAAGATTTATCTCCACCTTTCTCTCTATAACAATATAGCGGAAGCGGCCTCCCTGTCTATGAAAAAGGTGACCGTTCCCAACGAAACATTCATTATACCAGAATTTGAGTCCACTTCTTTTTGGTACAAGAACGATTCTTTCTTTGAAAAATCATATGTAACAATTATAGTTACAACAAATAAATGAATCAACCCTTTTCCACAAAAAAACGGCCCTGCCTTCGAAGAGGCGGAACCGATATTTGTCCTATGTTCTTTTTAAGATCCCATAAGCTGCATGAAAAGCGGAATTACCACAACAGTTACAACACCAACCACAACAACCGCAATACTGGCCATCGCCGCTTCCACTTCTCCCATTTCCATCCCTACTGCAACCCCGAGGGCATGGCCGGAAGTACCCAAAGCAAGACCACGGGCAATCGGATTTTTAACCCGGAATGTTTTAAGAAAAAGAGCACCGAGAGCATAAACGATCACTGCATTGAAAATGACTGCAAAGGAAGTGATAGCCGGAATCCCGCCAATTCCCTCGGATAAAGGCAGGGCAATAGCTGTCGTAGCGGCTTGGGGAAGCATGGAATTCATCACTGCCGTGTCCAAATGTATGCCTTTGCTAATCACATATACAATTCCCACCGAGCAAACAGATCCCACTACAATAGAAGCTAAAATCTGCCACCAGTACTTTTTCAGCTTATCCGCCTGTTTATATAAAGGGATGGCAAATGCAATCGTAGCCGGTTCAAGGAAAAAACTGATGATTTTACCGCCGTTGTTATACTGCTCGTAAGAAACCCCTCCCGCTTTTAAAAACACTATACCCAGTACCATTGCAACAAACAAGGGGGTGAATAAAAAGAAGCCTTTTGTATACTTAAACAGCCACGTTCCAATACCATATGCAAGAAGGGAAACGACTATGCCAAAATAAGGTGTTGTAAAAAATTGCGTCATCTTTATCTACCGCCTTCTATCATAGTTAGGTGACCCTGGGATAAAGTCCTGGCCTGATCATGCCGTTTACTTTTTGGTTCTGCCCCTTTTCTTTTGAATGGGTTGGCAGTCGGTTTCTTTTCCTTTTTCTTCACCTATTAAACCTTCCATACTGCGTTTACCCAGGATCATTTGAGAAAAGAGCCCCGTTACTGCAAGCAAAATCGCAGTTGCCGCAAAAATGACCAATATAATCTGCAATCCGAACTGCTGCATAACCCCCAGCGAATTCATGACGGAAATTCCCGATGGGACGAACAAAAAACCAATAATCCCGGTAAGGGCCGCACCAAACGATTCTACTTGCTCCAGTTTCACAACTTTGAGGCAGAGCAGAACGAACAGAAGCACAAGACCGATTACGGATGCCGGCATAGGGATTGGGAGTAAAGCCGTTATTATATGGGAAACCAGCATAATCACGGAAAATATGAATGCCTGAGTTAAGAAACCTGCCGCCTTTTTAGTGCTCATGGCTGCCACCTCTTTCTCTTTGTTGCCTTTAGTATAATGAATGAAAAAGCATATAAAACGGTTTCATCATGAAAGGTATTATTATGAGGCTGAGCTGCAGAAATTAAGGGATGAAATACAGGAAAAAAGGAAAAAGCCCGGCTAAATACCGAGCTTTTGTTTCAGTTCTTTGGCATAGGTTCTGCTTACGGGAACCTTTGATCCATCTTTCATTATTAAGGTATAGGTAGAATTAAACCAGGGTTGCAGCTCTAAAATATGATCAAGATTCACGATAAAACTGCGGTGAACCCGGAAAAAACTGCTGAAAGTCAATTTCTTCTCCAGAACTACTAAGGTATCATTCGTAAAACATGTACGGGTTAAGGTCCGGACCGCTACCTTCCCGTCCACAAGTCCGGCAAATACTATGTCCTTGACCGGGAGCAGAACGATGGATTCTTCTACGGAAAGAGCAAGCTTATTCGCATTCTTATTTTCCTTATGCTCTTGGGAAACTGTTTCATTATTGTCCGCATCTCTGGCAGGGCAGAGCTTGTTATATTTTTGGATGGTTTGAATAATGCGGTCTTCATCAAAAGGTTTCAGAATGTAGTCCAGGGCATCTACTTCAAAGGCTTTAACGGCATATTGGTCATAAGCGGTGGCAAAGACAATGGCAGGCGGCTGCTTCATTCTAGCCAGCCGATTGGCAAGTTCAAACCCGTTATCTTCGGACAGCTGAATATCCAAAAACACGATATCCGGTTTGAAGTCCAGCATTTTCCCAACAGCCGTTTCAATACTGTCCGCCTCATCGATAATATCTACTTCCTTCGTCCTGTATAACAAGTATTTCAGCTCGTCCCTTGCGAGCATTTCGTCATCCACTACAAGCACCCTAAGCACTGGTGTCTTCCTCACTCTCTCTTTGAATAGGCAGGGCAAACGTAATCTTTGTCCCTTCTCCCTCACGGCTCTCAATATGAAGCCGGGTCTGGCTGCCGAACAGCCCTCTCAACCGTTGATTAATATTGTACAGGGCTGTTCCTGTGCCCTTCTCGGACTGAACAAGTTCGTAACCCAGAAAGACCAAATGATCGGCGGAAATTCCCTTGCCATTATCCCGGACGCTGACCTGCAGCTTCCCCTGATTTTTGAAGATCCGGATGTCCACCTTGCATTCAGGCTGCTTTCTTGGGAATGCATGACGGAGAGAATTCTCGACAAGAACCTGAAGCACAAAAGGCGGCACCAGAACGTCCTCCAGTCCGTCCTCCATGAAGGTATTCACTGTGTATTTGCCGGGAAACCGGGCTTGTTCCAAAGATAAATAAGCATGGACATGGCTGATTTCCTTTTCCAGCGGAATCAGAAGCTGCCGGGCTCCCTGGAGGTTGGACCGGAAATAAATACTCAACTGGAAAAGAAGTTTACGCGCTTTCTCCACATCCGTACGGCACAGGGCAGAGATTGTATTAATTGCATTAAACAGAAAATGCGGATTTACCTGCGCTTGAAGTGCCTTAATTTCAGCATCCTGCAGGAGCTTACTCTGCAGTTCGGCTTCTCCAAGCTCAAGCTGAGTAGAGAAGATATTAGCCAACCCTTCGGCCAGTTCCTCTTCTACCCGACTAAGGCGATTTACCTCCTTGAAGTACATTTTTAAGGTGCCAATAGTCTGGCCATGAGTCTTCAAGGGAAGAACAATTGCGGCTTCCAGCGGACAATTCTCATGGGAACAGGCAATCTCCCCCCGGCTCTTTGCTTTCTTGATCTCCCCGGTACGGAGAACCGTCTTGGATAACCCTGTAATCAGGCTTCTGGATGGAATATGGTGATCTGATGCCGCTCCGACATGGGCCAGAATTTTATGTGTATCTGTAAGAGATACCTCATCACTTCCTGTAGCCTTATAAATAATTCCCGCCACATGCCTGCATGACTCCTCATTTAGACCCTGACGAAAATAAGGCAGGGTCTCATCGGCAATGAGCAATACTTTATGAGTCTGCAAGGCTCTCGCCTGTTCTTCCTGCCGAAGTATGGACTGGATAATGGATAGAAAAATGAAGCTGCCCAGACCATTGACGATAATCATCGGGACCGCGATAGTACTGACCAGCAGCCAGGCGTCTGCGAACGGCTTGGCAAAGAGCAAAATGATGAGCATCTGCGAAGATTCCATGGCGATCCCGATAATAGCCGCGAATCTGGGTGAAATAGCGGCATGACGTCTCCGGTACCTCCGTCCGATGACCCCGGTTAATAGTCCGGCCAGAATGCTGGATAAAGCACAACTAAAGGCAGTACTTCCCCCCAACAAGTACCGGTGAGCGCCTGCCAAAACCCCCACACCAAACCCGACAACCGGTCCGCCTAGCAATCCTCCCATTTCTACACCCATAATCCGGGTATTGGCAATCGAACTGGACGGATCCAGCTTCATTTGCCAATCCTGATTAATAATCGTACTCCCCTTGATCTCAATGCCAGTATAGTTGCTGATAATACTGAACAGGGAAAATACTGCGATGAGAGCCAGCTTTTCTTTCACTCCACCCGAATCCTGAAGAAGTTTCCTGAACAATTTCATGTGGGCAAGCAGAAACCCCAGGATAACCATAACTCCTACCCGTTCAAGCATCATAATAAGTAAATGTGCCATCTTACAGTTGTTTCACCATATGATCATATGTTTTGTTATTTATGATCTTCTCTTTGTTCTTCACATAACCAAGCCGTTCGTACAAGGCCCGGGCTCTCGGGTTCTCTTGCACTACAATCAGCGCAATCCTGGCATAACCCGATGCGGCGGCCTTCTTCTCAGCGGCTTGAATCAGCTCTTGACCGATACCTTTTCCCCTTGCATTGGGGGAGACCGCCAAAGAGTCTATATAATACTCATCTTTATCCGCTTCCTGACTAATTCGTATTTCACTGCCTCGATTAAGCGAACGGAGCCGCTCCAGGATAGGCTGGTCCAGCCGCACAGCTTCACTTCCGTGGTAAGCCAGTAAAACGCCGGCTAGATTCCCCTCCTTTTCTTTAACCAGTACATTCTGGTAGCTGAGGCGGTTATCCTCTATGTGAAACAGTTCGGTTAATTGCCCAAGTACTTCGGATTCTTCTGAGGCTCCGGTCAATTGATAGGCTATACCCTGCATGGCCGCAAGCAGTAAGGGGGCTGCTGCGGCAGCGTCAGAGGGGAGTGCTTGTCTTATTGTCATGTATGTCACCTTTACGTTTTTTCTGGTTAAATCATATCATAAGGGGCAAAACAAGACAAATAACCATGAGGAGCTCCCATAGTTCCTGTCTTTAATAACTAATCGGCTTAACTATTCAAGGTCTATCTGCCACTTCAATATGATCCTTCCCGCCATAAAAGTCCCACCATGGCGTAGCGGCACCCGCGATGACCTCATTAAGTTTATTCATACGGCTTATACCTTCTTCTTTTAACCAGGAGCGAAGGCCGGCCTCGCCTTCTTTACCGTAAATTTGAATCCCGTCCTGCCAGGTTGCCCGTCCGCATAAAACGCCCGAGAACGGAACTTTCGCTTCACCCGCAAAGGTCAAGGTTTTCAAGAATAATTCGTTGGAAACACCTCCGCTTAAATAGATAAACGGAATGGTGGCGAGTTCAGCCGTATCCATAAAATGCCCAAGAGCTTCTTCCCGGGTAAAGACCGTTTCCCCTTCCCCGATGCCTTTCACGTAGTTCATGTTAACAGGAACCTCCAGCTTCAAACAGTCAATTTTGTACTGGGGTTTAGTGAATTCACGCATGCTTGCCTTCACTTTGGCCGGTCTCACTTTGGCAAATTCCACACTTTTGGCATCGGCTATATCATCTGTATAAGTCACCGCTTCGAAGAAAAACGGAATATCGTATGAGTCGCACTCCGCCCCTACCCGTTCAATGAAAGCGTGCTTAATATCATTAATATCCCCTGAATCGTCCGGATCGTAATACATCAAAATTTTGATTGCATCTACCCCTTTGTCCACAAAACGTTTCACAGACCAGTTGGGCAGCAAATCCGGCAAACGTCCTTTAACTGTCGCATCGTAACCTGTTTCCTCATAGGCAATTAATAACCCGCAGTTCTTATCCCGGATTTCTGCCGCTTTCCACCCGTATTCGGGATCAAGAAGAATAGCGCTGGAGTATGGGGTAAGCTCCTCGGAGACGAGCCTTTTAAAGTTTGCAACATGATTCTCATCCGCTTCCTTCCCGGTTGCTTCGGCCAACGACTTCTTGAGTGAACCCCGCTGGTCCAAAGCCGTAGCCACAATCAGCCCTTTTTCGTTCGCCAGTTTATTTAAGCCTTCGAATTTCCCTCTGGTCATTTTTACCGTCACAGTCAGCACCCCTATCTACAATCTTTATATGATTAATTTAAGTCAAAATACAACAGATGAATCAACCAGTACATGGAAAACAGAAAAGATAACGCTATCAAACTGATACGGACACAAAACGTCCACACAAAACGTCCAAAACAAAACGGGAAAGATGTGCCATGAAATTTCATACCTCCATACATAACAACCCGAGGAAATCATACCTACTCAAAACGGTTTTGAATACAATTTCATTTTGATCGCTCTGGCTGTAGGTATCGGACTAACCGGACCTGGTGTCTGCACTTTATTGTAAGAGTTAAAAACAGGATCTCTTCCAAAATTACAAAGGAGATCCTGTTTGTGTTCATATGTATCGGTTAAGTTCCCAAAATCCTGTGAAGTGAAGCAATATGGCTGCCCCCAATACAACAATTCTCGCCATGTTCAGAATGATAAAATTTTGAACGGCTAATCCGAACGTCTCTGCCTTCGATTGGTTACGAACAAACAGCGTAATATTTTTCCGTAATGGTATAAAAGTGATCAGCACAAGCACAAGAAGAACCGGATGAACACCCAGCAGATATAGTACGATCAGATCCAGATAAGAAACATAATAAACAAGCCGGAACAGCTTCAGCGCCAGCGTTTTCCCGATGTAGACAGGAAGGGTATACCGTTTATTCTCGACATCCTCTTCCATGTCGCAAATATTGTTGGCCAACATGATATTCCCAATGCCGGCGATAGCGGGAATCGAGACCAGCAGCATCAGCAGGACTTCCCGGATGTCCACGTGAACGGTCAGCCATTTATCCTCCAGCATAAGCAATACAATCTGTCCTTGTTCCAGATGGATATAAGACGAAATGAACAGAATGACAAAGCCCATAAAAAGCCCTGAGAACAGCTCACCCAGTGGCATTCGGGAAATGGCCAGAGGTCCGAAAGAGTATAAAATGCCCACCAGAAACGAGAGGCCCCCAAGCAGGAAAATCAGAATATCTGTCTCAATAAATATCCAGAAAGCAGCTACCGCCGCCACAAACAGCAGTGTAATAATCACGGTAACTACCGTGCTTTCTTTCAGCTTGTACTGCACAATGGCATTATGGACCTCATATCCGTATCCGTCAGTTTTAACCGCTCTTTTATAGTCATAGTAGTTGTTAATAGCCGTAGTCGCCATGTCAAATGAAAGCAGAGAAATCAGCATCAGCAAGAAATGGAAACCGTGGAATTCTTGAAAACGGAAGAAGGCATATAAGGTTCCCATAAAGAACGGGATTATACTTGCTGTTTTAGTCCGAATCTCAACCAGTTTGAAGAATTGTCCGAATGTCACGAGAGATACCCCTTTATGTCCAACATCATGATGCAACCTTAACATTATAAACCTTTTTCGGAAAAAGAGATTCCATAAACCAAAAAAAGCAGCCATTTTCTTTGCAGAAAATGCTGCCGGCCCGATTATTCCCCTTATGCGGCCAAAGCGGTAATCAACACCCCCACGGCAATAAAGGCCACTCCGACCCCGCCCCAGAAAGATAATCTTTCCCCAAGAAACAAGAGAGCGAATCCTACTGCCAATACGACGCTAAGCTTATCGATCGGAGCTACTTTGGCTACCTCGCCCTTTTGAATAGCCACAAAATAAAACAGCCAGGACAAAGCGCCCGCCACCCCGCTAAGAATAATAAAGAGCATTGCCTTCTTATTTACCAGGACATCACCGATTTGGGACAATTTCCCCTGGACGGCCAGAACCCCCATCAGAAACAGCATCATAATCACGGCCCGGATCGTCGTAGCCGTGTTAGGATCGACCTGATGAAGGCCTATTTTTCCAAAAATGGAAACAAGCGCAGCCATAACCGCTGAAGCAAGTGCAAACCATAACCAGCTCATGGCTTTCTCTCCTTTCTGATTTCCGTTTAACTGCAAAGAATAACACCCTAACTTATTCATAAGGTTAATCAAATATGTACTCCGCTATTTTATCGGAATTGAGAATCATTATCAACATAAATCTGTACTTATCCTCCCTCTTTATTCTACAATAGAATTGGGCTTGCCCGGAAACCCACTTCAATTGGAAATGGTCTGCATAGGCCAGTGGGGAAATCCCTCAGCCGCTGCCCGGGAACCCGCGAAAGGGATTGGAATTAACGGTATTTCATAGGTCCCAAAGGCGGACGTAAACTCTTACAGGATATCTCCCACCTCATTTTTACATAGCCATTTCCTGATTATGGGGTTTGTCGACAGTCTGAGATGAATTTCATACGTGAAGAAGGAGATGTGAACCAATTATGAAATTTCACCGATTAGGAAGCAGCGGATTAAAAGTATCCGCTTTAGGTCTGGGCACTAATGCTTTTGGAAAGCGCGCCGGCGAAGAAGCATCTGTCCGGGTTATTCATCAGGCTCTGGACATCGGAATTAATTTCATTGATACCGCTAATATTTACGCCGGGTCCGAGTCGGAAAGAATCATCGGTAAAGCCTTAACCGGAAGACGGCACAATGTGATACTGGCAACCAAAGCCGGACTGGTTCAAGGAGAAGGTCCTAATGAAAAGGGTTCATCACGCTATCACCTTCAGCAGGAGCTGGATAAAAGCTTGAAGCGGCTTAAAACTGATTATGTGGATCTTTATCAAATTCATACCTTTGATCCCTACACACCGCTTGAAGAGACACTCAGGACACTGGACGATATGGTCCGCACAGGCAAAGTCCGTTATATCGGGGCTTCCAACTACGCGGCCTGGGAACTGATGAAGGCTCTCGGAATAAGCGACCGGTTGGGACTGAACCGTTTCATATCCATGCAATCCTGTTATTCACTCGCGGACCGGACAATTGAACAGGAGTTGATTCCTCTCTGTCTGGATCAAGGTGTGGGGATGATCCCTTATTATCCGCTCGCAGGAGGAATTCTAACCGGCAAATACAGCTCGGCAGAAGCCGTACCCGCGGGGTCCCGTGCCGAAACAGATCCAAACTTTACCCGCTTTTTAAGTGAAGAAAGACTAACCCTCGGACATCAAGTCAGCGGACTGGCGGAGGAACTCGGCTGCAGTCCGGGAACCCTCTCCCTGGCATGGCTCATGCATCAGCCCGCTGTTTCCACCGTGATCGTAGGCGCTACCCGTGCCGGCCAAGTTGAGGAAAATGGGAAAAGTGTATCCCTGGAACTGAGTCAGGAGATTCTGGACAGGCTGGATTCCATCAGCCGTCCCTTCCGGTATGGAGAACCTTTTGCCGTATACCGCCTTCCGAAATAAGCTGAGGTGCCTGATTTACCGTAGTTGCATGGGGTTTGACCACCTGCCGTGCAATGCCGCAACGCGTAACGGAAGAGTTACGCGTTGCCTTTTCAGTATTGCTAAGAGGATTCTTCAGCTTCCAGCCATTGCTCGTAAAGAATGTCAAGCTCTTCCTGGACCTTTTCCCTCTCTTTCCAAATGTCGCCTGGATCTTGGATGTTTAAGGTCCACTCCCCCGGAGCATCCAGAGCAGCATCCAGAATTTTCATCTTTTGTTCCAATCCATGAATCCTCCGCTCCAACCCGGTACTCCTATGGTCCGGCTTATTGGGCGGACAAGGTTTATTAGCCAATGAGGTTTTACGGATCTGTCCTTCCGGATCTGCCTTTTCAGGCGGCCGTCCTGGTTTCCGGTCTTTCTCTTCTTAATAGGGTAGATTTCCCGCTGCCGTTAGGGCCAATGAGCCCGATTCTTTCCCCTTTCCGTACTTCCAAAGTGACATTTTTCAAAACTAACTGGGCGCCATGATATTTTAGCAGCAACAGGAATATTGGAAAAAGTAACATGGCCTTCAAGCAGCCGTGGTACAATAAACACAGAATGGCTAAAGGAGATGAAAAAAGTGAAGCAAGAGATCATTGAACGGTTTACCTCCTACGTGAAAGTAGATACCCAATCCAATGAAAACAGCGAGGCCTGTCCTTCCACGCCGGGGCAGCTGAAACTTGCCAATCAGTTGGTGGAAGAAC
The DNA here is from genome assembly GCF_002003265.1 of Paenibacillus larvae subsp. larvae. NCBI lineage: Bacteria > Bacillati > Bacillota > Bacilli > Caryophanales > Paenibacillaceae > Paenibacillus > Paenibacillus larvae. Next base: position 3,301,279 of record NZ_CP019687.1, on the reverse strand, counting down.
TTAAAACCATAGGTATGGAGGAAGTAACCATCGATGAGAACGGATATGTTATGGCCAGCCTTCCCTCCAACACAGACAAGCAGGTGCCGACCATCGGATTTTTAGCACACGTAGATACGGCCACAGATTTTACCGGAGCTAATGTGAACCCGCAGCTTGTGGAAAACTATGACGGCAAGGAGATCGTCTTGAACAAAGAGCTTAACGTCATCTTGTCTCCTAAAGAGTTCCCTGAACTATCGGGTTATAAAGGCCATACCTTGATCACCACAGACGGCACGACTTTGCTTGGTGCAGACAACAAAGCGGGCATTGCCGAGATTATGACAGCTATGGCCTATCTGATCCGGCATCGGGAAATCAAGCACGGCAAAATAAGGGTAGCTTTTACACCTGACGAAGAAATCGGAAGAGGCCCCCATAAATTTAATGTTGCCGCCTTTAACGCTAAATACGCCTATACGGTAGATGGCGGTCCGCTTGGCGAACTGGAATATGAGAGCTTTAACGCTGCCGCAGCCAAACTTACCATAAAGGGAAACAGCGTTCATCCTGGAACGGCGAAAGGCAAGATGGTGAACTCCGCTAAGATTGCGATGGAATTCCACAGAAGACTTCCGCCTGATGAGGCGCCTGAACTAACGGAGGGTTATGAAGGCTTCTACCATTTGGTCTCTATTCATGGTGATGTGGAACAGACGAAGCTTCACTATATTATACGGGATTTCAACCGGGAGCAATTCAATGCGAGAAAAGCCAGGGTTGAACAAATTGCAAATGAACTGAGGAAAATTTATGGAGACGAGTGCATTACGCTTGATATGAACGATCAATATTACAACATGAGAGAAAAGATCGAGCCGGTAAAAGAGATTGTGGATATTGCCTATCAAGCGATGAAAAACTTGGGAATTGAACCGAAAATCTCCCCCATCCGGGGCGGTACGGACGGTTCACAGCTTTCCTATATGGGACTGCCAACCCCAAACATATTTACAGGCGGAGAAAACTTCCACGGCAAGTTCGAGTATATCTCGGTGGATAATATGATCAAAGCAACTAATGTTGTTATTGAGATTGTGAAATTATTTGAAGAAAGAGCAAAGGGATAAATTCCCTTTGTACCCGGTCCAGTTCAGCGACCTAAAAAAGTCCCAACCCCGAAGGGTTGGGCTTTCTTATCTGTTGTATTAAATTAATCGGAAGCTGCGAGTGCATGAAAGCTTTCAGGGCCTACGCGAGTCGCCAAAGCTATACCGGTCACACTGACGAAAGCCTGGTAAGTCAGGAAGCCAGGGTTCGGAGGCAGGAAGTCGGAACCGGCAATGGTGATGACTTCTGTGCTCAAAACGCCCACACCGAGCAGAGGTAAAGTATGGATCGCTGTATAAACAGTCGTTCCTACCCCCGGTCCGCCCAATCCTCTGACAATTTGAATGATAACGGATGAAGCAACGCTAACAATTGCACTTATTGTAACAGTGGCCTCAAATTGTACACGCAAATTCGGTCCTGCACCTGATGTGATTAACCCCAACGTCCCAAACAGAAGAGGGGCGCCGTCAACGGGAGTCAACGGAGATCCAAAAGAACCGGAGTTTTGGGAAACCTGATCATCTAAATAGGTCGGCATGATTCTTTCACCTCCTTTACATTTGATACTCTATCTTATGAATCTTTCATAGTTTCGCTTGGACGAACCGTCATATTCAATCATCTAAATCTGTAGTTTCCAAATAGGTTAGCATGATTCTTTCACTCCTTTTGCGTTTGATATACTATTTTATGAACCTCGCATCATTAGGTTTGGACGAACATTCCATAACCAATTACCCAATTCTTGTCCACCAATAGCCGTGAGGCCATCTTCCCCGGACAAAGTCACTTTTTATAGAGCTCAAGAATACGATGTGGTAACTATAACAAGGAGGAAACCATCCATGTGTTATCGGAGCCATTTTATAGGAAGCGAGATGATTTCCGGATGACGAGTGCAGCACAGTGCCGGTTTTGTTCCCGTTCGACACTGTACAGCTTCGTGGATTTAGGTTTAACGCCGCTATCCAATGCATTCGTCAAAGAAGAGCATCTTGGGAAATACGAAGCTTTCTACCCTCTGCATGCCTATGTATGCGCATCCTGTTTCCTCGTCCAACTGGAACAGTTCGAGTCCCCCGAGCATATTTTTGGCGACTATGCCTACTTCAGTTCCTTCTCCAGCAGCTGGCTCGCGCATGCCGAACGGTATGCGCACCAAGTCACGTCAGCATTCGGTTTGGATAAACATTCGAATGTTGTAGAGATCGCCAGTAACGATGGCTACTTGCTGCGATACTTCAAACAGAGCGGCATCCGGGTTCTCGGCATCGAGCCGGCCGGTAACGTAGCAGAAGCAGCCATAGAAAGAGGAATTCCCACGGTCATAGATTTCTTCGGAAGCAAGCTGGCTTCTGAACTCACCCGCCAGGGCCGCGGTGCCGATTTGCTGATTGGCAACAACGTGCTGGCTCATGTACCGGATTTAAATGATTTTATATCCGGCATGAAAATATTGTTGAACGAGAACGGCATCATTACAATGGAATTTCCCCATCTGCTTCAATTGATGCTTCACAATCAGTTCGATACGATCTACCATGAACATTTCTCCTATTTCTCCCTGTTAACCGTTAAGCATGTGTTCGCCAGTCACGGACTTGTAATTTTCGATGTAGAGGAGCTTTCTACACACGGAGGGTCGCTGCGGATTTATGCCAAACACGAGACAGACGGCACTAAACAGGAGACCGAACGGTTACGGAAGCTTATAGAGCAGGAACGGACATACAAACTGGATACCCTTCAGGCGTATCTCGTCTTCTCCGAACAGGTAAAGCAAGTAAAAAGGGATATTTGGAAATGCCTTATCGGGTTAAAAAACAAGGGCAAACAAATGGTTGGATACGGTGCCCCTGCCAAAGGAAATACGCTATTAAACTATTGCGGAGTCGGAAAAGACGTGATCGATTACGTCGTAGACAGAAATCCTTACAAGCAAGGGCTATATTTGCCCGGCACCCGTATTCCCATTTACCCGCCTGACCGGATTAGGGAAACGGAGCCGGATGTGGTCATTATCATGCCATGGAACTTATCGGATGAAGTGATCACCCAAACCGGCTACATTCGGCAATGGGGTGGTCAGTGGCTCCGGCTTATCCCCGAACCGGAGGTGCTGGAATGAAATTTTCCAAAACTCCATTGGAGGGAGCTTATCTCATTGGACTCGAAAAGCATGAAGATGAACGGGGATTCTTCACACGGACTTTCTGCGCTAACGAATTCGAAGCAAGGGGTCTGATGCCGCAATTCATACAGTGTAATCTTTCCTATAACCGCAAACGAGGAACGATTCGGGGCATGCATTATCAGCATCCCCCTTACGGGGAAGCCAAGCTTGTCCAGTGTATTCGGGGTGAGCTTTATGATGTCATTATAGATTTGCGCCCGCTTTCCAAAACCTATAGGCAAACGTTCGCTGTTCACCTGGCCGGAAATAGCGGGACGATGCTGTATATACCGGAAGGTTTCGCCCACGGGTTCCAGACACTGCAGGATGAGACTGAGGTCCTTTACTATATGAGCAGTCCTTATAAGCCTGAGGCAGCAGCCGGCATCCGCTGGAACGATCCTTCCTTCAGCATCGTATGGCCCCTTGATGTGAAAATCATTTCTGAACGGGACCGCCATTACCCAGATTATAGGGAGTTCTCCCGATGAGGACAGTTCTTGTTACTGGAGCCGGAGGTTTTATTGGCAGTAGTGTATTAAAGCTCCTAGACAAAAACCCGGATAAAATTCATGCCGTTTCACGAACAGTACCTTTACCGGATCATCCCTATGCCGTTTCCAATATAACTTGGCATAAGACTGATCTGTTCAACGCTGAACAAACCGTGAATCTCCTGAATCTCGTTCAGCCTACTCATCTGCTTCATTTGGCCTGGGAAGCGGAACCCGGGCTTTATTGGACATCACCGGCTAATTTCCAGTGGGCCGAGGCCTCCTTGCGGTTAATCCGTTATTTCCATGCCAACGGCGGACAACGCTTTGTCGCAGCGGGTACTTGTGCGGAATATGACTGGAAACACGGGGTACTATCGGAAGCAAGCCCCCTTGCTTTCACATCCCCTTACGCCACTTGCAAAAATATAACCCGTCTTCTCATGCAAGCCTATTCTGAACAAGCGGGACTCTCCTTCGCATGGGGCAGGCTTTTTTACTTGTACGGACCCCGGGAATCCCCTTCCCGTTTCGTTCCAACTGTCATCCGGTCGCTCCTGCGGCAAACCGAAGCTACGTGCACCAACGGGAATGCTTTCCGGGATTACCTGTATGTGGATGATGCGGCCTCTGCACTAATCACTCTATTGGAAACCGACGCTGGCGGTACATTCAATATCGCATCAGGGCAAGCCATTTCCTTGAAAACGTTGACCAAAACAATAGCCGCTATGTTAGGAACCCCAGAGCTGGTCCGATGCGAAGCCCTTCGAGCCGAACAGAACGAAACTCCGCTTGTCCTGGGTGATGTACGCCGCTTGCGTGATCTCGGCTGGAGTCCGGAAACCGGCCTGGAGGCGGGATTGGAATGTACAATTGCCTGGTGGAAAGAAACGATGAAGGGAGAGGAAAGATGAAAACCATCTCTGCAAAATGCCCTGTCTGCACTGATAAACAGACAGAATGTTTATTGTATAGAGCGCAAGTTCCCGTTCATCAGAATATGATATGTCAGGTTCAAGAGGATGCCGTTAACATAAAGCGGGGCGACCTGGCCATCCGCATTTGCGGGCGCTGCGGATTCGTGTTTAACGAAGCCTTTGATCCTGCCCTGATGAGCTACGATCAGCATTATAACAATAGCCAGAATTACTCCTCCGTATTTTCCGGTTATACGGGTTCTCTGGCTCAATCTATCGTCAGACAGACAGCGGGTAAACCGGAAACAACGATCATCGAAGTAGGATGCGGAAAGGGAAGTTTCCTTCATCAACTGTTCGACCTCGATGACCGGTTGACGGGATACGGGTTTGACCCGAGTTATGATGGCCCTGAAAAAGCATTCGACGGAAGACTTGGCTTTATCAAAGACCTATATGGGCCCAAATATGAGCATATTCCGGCTGATATTGTGGTCTGCCGTCATGTCATTGAGCATATCCCGGATCCGGTCGGCCTGCTGTCAACTGTTCGAAAAGCGCTCCGGAATTCCCCCCAAGCACGTGTCTTTTTCGAGACGCCCTGTGTAGAGTGGATTTTCAATCATCACGCAGTATGGGATTTTTTCTATGAACACTGTTCTTATTTCTCTGCAGCTTCCCTTACTAAAGCATTTCAGCAGGCAGGCTTCAAAACGGAACAGATAAGCCACGTTTTTAACGGCCAGTATTTATGGTTAGAGGCTTCACTTAATGCAGATAATCCGGCAAAGACGTTTGATTTGGCGGGTGACCCCCTTTCCGATACAGTCCAAGTAGTGGAAGCAGCACGTCAATACCGGCAGCAGGAGAACAACACAATGAACAGATGGCGGGAACTGTTCCATCTGACATTGGCGGAAGGGCCTCTTGCCATATGGAGTGCCGGAGCAAAGGGGGTCACATTTGCCCAATTATTTGACCCCGAAAGAACGCATATCTCCTGTATTGTGGATATAAATCCGAATAAACAAGGACAATATCTTCCGGGTACAGGGCATCCGATCGTGCATTGCCGTGACCTTCCCGATCTGGGGATCCGGAACGTTATCTTAATGAATCCGAATTATAAAACGGAGGTTCAACATTTGCTTGCAGATCATGAACTTCCGGTAAACCTTATGGAGCTGGAGTGAATGGAATGAAGTTAAATATCGACCTGAACGAAAGAAAGTTATCCATTGATAACGGAGGAGAACAGTTGGAGCTGGACTTGTACACCAAAGAAGCGTTCACGTATCTTTCGGACGTTTGGTTGAAATGCGGATGGATGAATAAATACGCATACAGCTTCACCTGGTTTGGCCGGCCTATCATTCAATTGCCCGAAGATATGATTCGCATCCAGGAGCTTATCTATCGTGTCCAACCCGACGTCATCATTGAAACGGGAATCGCACACGGGGGTACCCTCATTTATTACTCCAGCTTTTGCAAGGCGATGGGAAAGGGAAGAGTCATTGGGATTGATATTGAAATCCGCCCGCACAACCGCCAGAAAATCGAAAACCACGAATTGTTTGACTACATTACACTTATTGAAGGAAACTCTGTGGATTCCGCTATCGTACAACAGGTCCGCTCATTAGTGAAAGATGGAGAGCGCGTACTCGTTATCCTTGATTCCAATCATAGCAAGCAGCATGTACTGCAGGAACTGCAGCTTTATTCCCCGCTTGTCTCTGCGGATTCGTATATTGTAGCTACAGACGGTATTATGGAACAACTAGCCGGGGCACCCGGTATAAAACAGGATTGGTCCTGGGATAATCCAAAAGCGGCCGCCGAGCAATTCGTGCAAAACGATCCCAGGTTCGTACTGGAAGAACCCCTTTTTCCGTTCAACGAAGGAAACATTACAGAGCGGATTACGTATTGGCCAAGCGCCTACATTAAAAGAATCATATAGACGTCAGGAGGAGGAGACATGAAGTACGTATACGGCTTCTTCTACCGAAACAGCCTCGATTTATTGCGCCTCGCCCTTAACAGCATTAAGCCGTGTTGGAACCATACCGTCATTATTGATAATACTTCTGATCTTGCTTTACGGGGGGAATCTTTTCCGCAGGGAGTGCAAATTCTGGAGCCTCCCGTCCCCCTTACATTCACCCAATCGATGAACTACCTCATTCGTGTTGGTGAAGAGTGTGAAGCCGACGCCGTCATTTTCATGCATAACGATGTTGAATTGCATCCGGGTACAATTGAAGCTTATCTTTCAGCTTTAGAAAACCTTGTGCATTCAGACAAGAATTGGGGTGTCTTGCTGGCGAACGGCTTTTTGCTCGCAGCCATGCGGATGGAAGCCGTGAAAAAAATTGGTTTATGGGATACGGTCTGGTCCGATATTTTCAGTGATTACGATTACTGCCAGCGCATTCATATTGCCGGATACGACATAGTGGACACGTATCTTCCGCTGACCCACCATAACGGCGGAAGCAATACGATTAAAAAAGATCCCCTCCTGTTTTCATTAACCCAGGTGATGGGGCCATTGTGGCTGGAAATTTATAAAGCGAAATGGGGCGACATGCAGGTGCAAGAAAAATACCGTATTCCTTACGACCCCTCTTCTACGACGCCGCCACCGACTCATTGGCCCGATTATTACCGAGATTATAAGACCTATATCAATGAGAAGTAGTTCCGGAAACCAGAAGGAGGAGAATGCGTGATGAATTATTTGTTGTTCATCGGATTCGTCAACCGCCATGACTTACTGGAACGGGCCGTCCGCAGTATCGAACCATTGTGGCGGCATACTTCCATTGTTGACAATTCCGAGCTACGTACGCTGCGCACAAGCCCGCTCGCTTCTTGTGTAAACATCATTGAGCCTCCCGTCCCTCTTTCACTTAGCCAAACGATGAATTTGCTGAAGCGGAAAGGGGAAACGAACCACTGCGACGTTATGATGTTCATGCATAACGATGCGGAAATGCCCCCTGGTATGGCCGAATTATTTCTGAAAAAGGTAGAGCAGCTTTCTCAGTCTAATGTAAATTGGAGAACCGCTATCCCCCGTTGCGACGCTCTTACCGCCTTTAATGTAAAAGCCATGACCGAAGTCGGCCTGTGGGATACGTACCTGCCCAAATATTTCGCTGATGGCGATTATTACCGCCGTTTGAATTTGGCGGGCTACCCGCAAATCAATACGGAAGTTCCCATCTTGCATCATAACAGCGGTGCCTCTACCGTAAAATCCGATGCTTCACTGGCTGCCGTACACAATGCCACTTTTTCCCAATACCTCCGTTATTATGTAGTCAAGTGGGGCGGAGAACCCGGACAAGAGGCGTATACGGCACCATTTAACCGTTCTTAGTATGCCTGATTGAATTGTCTTCCAATTAAAATCCGGGGAGGTTAGACCCTTGAAGGTCGTCATATTAGCCGGAGGATTCGGAACAAGAATAAGCGAGGAATCCCACTTGAAACCGAAGCCCATGATCGAAATCGGAGATAAGCCGATCCTCTGGCACATTATGAAAATTTACTCTTACTATGGATATCATGACTTCATTATTTGTTTGGGATATAAAAGCTACCTGATAAAAGAGTACTTTGCCCATTATTACTTGTTCGATTCCGACGTAACATTCCGGCTTGGAGAGAACGAGTCTATCGTCCATAATCATGCCGCAGAACCATGGACGGTAACTCTGGTAGAGACGGGCAGAGACACAATGACAGGCGGCCGCATCAAAGCCATTCAAAAATACGTTGGGAACGAGCCGTTCATGATGACTTACGGCGATGGAGTATCCGATATCGATATCGGGGAGCTGGTGAAATTCCATCAAGCCCACGGCAAGCTTTCGACCGTGACGGCAACGCAGCCGCAAGGCAGGTTTGGGGCGCTCGATGTCACGGAGGATAACTGTGTCACCGGTTTCCAAGAGAAACCAAAGGGTGATGGCGGCTGGATTAATGCGGGTTTTTTTGTATTACAGCCCGAAGTATTCGATTATATCGAGGGTAAACAGACAAGCTTTGAGAGAGAGCCTCTTGAAAGCCTGGCCAGGGATGAACAGCTGGCTGCATTCAAACACAAAGGATTTTGGCAACCAATGGACACGCTGCGAGACAAAAACTATCTGGAACAACTGTGGAATTCCGGACAGGCCGCATGGAAGAAATGGTGAGGCATATGGATCGGGAGTTCTGGAAAGGAAAAAAGGTATTCATAACCGGTCATACCGGGTTTAAAGGAGCCTGGTTATGCTTATGGCTATACACGCTTGGCGCCAAGCCTGTCGGTTATGCACTGCATCCGCCGACAAATCCCAGCTTGTTCGGGCTCGGAAACTTGCAGGATATCGTCCCTACTATTTACGCGGACGTCAGGGACGGGGGCCGGCTGAGGCAGGCACTTGCAGATGCAGATGCGGATATCGTGATTCATATGGCGGCTCAACCACTAGTTCGGGAATCTTATCAAGACCCTGTTTACACGTATCAAACGAATATAATGGGTACCGTTCACCTGCTGGAAGCGGTTCGTCACCTTAACACCAAAGGACCCACCCGGACAAAGTCCATTATTAATGTCACAACAGACAAGTGCTACGATAACCGGGAATGGATCTGGGGATACCGGGAGAATGATCCTCTTGGGGGTTCCGACCCCTACTCCAGCAGCAAAGCATGTTCCGAGCTTGTCACGGCAGCTTACCGCTATTCCTATTTTCATCCGTCTGAATACGATCAGCATCAAATCTGTCTTGCAACGGCGCGGGCAGGCAACGTTATCGGAGGGGGTGACTGGGCCCGGGACCGGCTTATTCCCGATTGCATCCGAAGTTTCCCCCAAGGAGACAAGATCACAATCCGCCATCCCCAATCTGTCAGACCATGGCAGCATGTACTGGAGCCGCTGGGGGGTATCTACTGCTGGCACAACGGGCTTACGAGGAAGGACCAATTTATGCCCAGAGCTGGAACTTTGGCCCTGCATACAGGGATGCCAAACCGGTAGAATGGGTCGTTCGGTGTCTATGTGACAAATGGGGGGCGGTTGGGTACGAAGTGGATGATCAATCCCACCCCCACGAAACCGCCATGCTCAAGCTAGACTGCTCAAAAGCGGTTGAGCAGCTCGGATGGATGCCCCGGTGGAACCTGAATCAGGCGCTGGACAAAGTGGTGGAATGGATGCACGCATACCAGAAGCGGGAGGGCGTTCGGTCCATCTGCATCCGGCAAATTGAACAATATATGGCGGAACAGGTATAGTCCGTCACTCCATAAACATGCACCCTTTGGAATCTATCGAACCATTCCAAAGGGTGCATATTGTCATAGCAGGCACTGCAGGTAATCCCACCAAATTTTTTGGGTGTTGGTTTTCGAGTAGGCAGCCCGTCTTTTTCTCTGGGCGTTAAGTACCCTCATCTTCAATGAATCGTCTTCCAGTACCTGATTCATTAAAGCGGCTATAGCTACCCAATCCTTATTTGAAACAAGCAGACCACCGCTTCCGAGCGTTTCTCCGACAGCACTGCTGTTATAAGCGACAATTGGAACATTAAAATGCATGGCTTCGAGCAATGGTACACAAAATCCCTCATGCTCGCTCATGCACAAAAAAAGATCTGCATTACGGTAATACGCCAACAGCTGTTCAAAGCTCACATGTCCCACTAAATGAATATTTAGCAGATACTGTCGGGCCAACCGCTTGATTTCTTCCGTATAAGCTTCAATCACCGTGGTCCCCACCAAGAACAGCCTGGCTTGCGGCTGCATATGCTTTTGGTAAAAGGCAAATGCGTGGACAACATCCTCGATTTTCTTGTTTGGCACTATCCTCCCGACGAAAAGGATATCCTTTCCCTGCTTACTGCCGGCAAGCCAGTGGAGCAACTCCGTATCCGTCGGTCGGTCGTAATCGTCAAAATCGAGAATAATGGGAGCTGTGGCCGTATTTCCGTAGCCATAATGGAGAAGCTCCTGACGGTTATATTCCGAGTCGGCGAGAGCCATATGAATATACGGCCTCATCTGCGCCAAATCGGTCCGCCCTTGTTTGCACAACGAGGCGATATGCGAATCGTAGGGTTCAAAATAGCAATCCGGGGTGATGTTGTGGTAAATCATCCACCTTTGCCCGGTGAAATCCGGAATAATATGGTTCAACTCGCAGCCGATGCTCATATGATAAATAACATGGCGGTCAAGCGGAATTTCGTTCACCGGATGTACGGTCCCGTAAAAGTAAGGGTGAATGTTCCGGGCATAAATTTCTGATTTGACTCCGTGGGCATTCAATACTTTTTTGATATTCAGCGCGGAATTTCCTATAGCGTCACCATATGTCATGGATATCATGAGCTGATTGACTTCCATCGTCTGTCTTCACCTCCCCGCCAAAGAATGGCCAGCGATACATGTGCATAAAATGCCTTTGTGCCAGTCTGTATTGATCCCAGTTTGCATCATCCAGGCAATGATGATATACCCATGCCGATTGCTGGGCAGGAACAACGACCCGGTACCCGCGAAGGTTAAAGCGGATGGATTGCGTTGTGTCGTAATAATGAAATCCGTCCAAACGTTCGTCCCATTCCAAATCGTACTGAGTGATCATGATAACCCCGTCAATAATTTCGACGGGAGCAAAAAGTCCTTCGACCTCACCGATACGAAGCGTTATATGATTGGTGAAACAAGCCTCTATCAGCCCGTATTGCGGCTTCCCGTCCCACCAGGAACCTGTTGGAGGTACATGTTTAGATCCGACAACACCCAGCATTCCGATCCGCTCATCCAGGAGGAACACATTCAGACAGTCCCCAATAAAATGCTCATTTATAATAAATGTATCCTGATGCAGATAGACTTTATATTTCGCATTCGTCCGCCGCATCCCCTCGTTATATCCTTTAGTCATGCTGGAAGCACCATAGACCGGAACCAACTCGACGGCATATCCGGGCGGAATCACTAACTTATTGATATGTTTGACATGAAAATCATAGGTCTTCTCATCATTCACACAACAAATGAAAGCAAATAAATGGGTGTTCATCTTGCTCCCCCCTGAAAATGCCATACGATACATGCTATGCATATTGCTCATGAGCCGGAAGGGCTCGCTTCCCGTACGGAGACAATATATTTCGCATTCCGGTAATGGATACCCATCCAAGCGAGACGCCCTGACGGATCATATCTTAGCAATAGAACAGTTTGCCACCTAGGAGGGAATTATGACGATAAACGACCGGATCATCAATCAAATTTTAAGTGAATTCAACCGGAGCCCGGCGCGCATGCCTCAGGCACACTTCCAAGTAGTACTGAACACGGAATATACCCACATGGAATTCACTGGTGAACGTTTAGTCATAAACGACCAGGTGAAACAGCATTATGCCAAAGTGTTTCATGAGCATGTGATGCGCTATGACTTTGCCAGCAGATTTGTTAAAGATAAAATCATACTTGATGCAGCTTGCGGAGCCGGTTACGGGGTAAAAATGTTTGAAATCGCCGGAGTCCGGCAGGCGACGGGAATCGATATTTCTGCAGAAAGCATCCGCTACGCCTCCTCCCATTATCAGGGCCCAAATACCCGATTTTTGATTGCGGACATTCTCTCACTGCCTTTTGCCAACGAAACCTTTGATATTGTCATCTCGTTTGAGACGATCGAGCATATCCCGAACGGGGCGGATTGGATACGCGAATCAGCCAGAGTGTTAAAAGACGGAGGACTATTGATCATATCTACACCTAACCGGGTGCTGCACAGTCCGGGCATATATTTTGGTGAAAAGCCCCGGCATACCTATCACCTGTTCGAATATAGTCTCCCTGAATTCGTAGGTGAACTTCTTACTGAGTACGATATCGCTGAATTGTACGGACAAACGTTCGTTCACGATTTTGAACAGCCCGCTATACAACCGATCCGGGAATCAACAGGTCTTCATTCGGATGATGCTCCCCTGTACCTTGAATTTGTCTCGGAGTTGAAGAATCTGTATCATTTGGTACCACTCAGCCGCATCAAAAATGCGCAGCCTACATTCGTTATCGCCGTTTGCAGAAAAAAATCGAAATAAAAAGTCCACCCCGATTTTCATTTACCTTTCAAACGGAGGGATAAGGCCGTGATACCCGATCCTCATTCCATCGCATTCATCTCCTGTGTATCAGATGAAAAAATGTATCAGCGATGCGTTTCCTACTTGAATCTTCTACGTCTGCCTCCCGGATTTTCTCTCGAAATCGTCCCGATATACGGTGCCGCCAGTATGACGGCAGGATATAATGCAGGGATGCGGGCTTGCCGTTCCAAGTACAAAGTTTATTTGCACCAGGATACGTTCATTATTAATCAGGATTTTATTTATGAATGTCTCGGCGTTTTTGGACAAGAACCTAAAATCGGCATGATCGGCGTTATGGGAAGCAAGAATCAGCCTGCTTCGGGGGTTTGGTGGGAAGGTGAGCCATTGCATACAAAGTGGGTTTCTTATGTAGACGGTGTTTTTTCGGTGCAGGTTATCAATGAAATCACTTCCCCTTATGAGATTGTTCAATCCATAGACGGCGCCTTCATGGTGACCCAATACGACGTCGAGTGGGATGAAGCCGTAACAGGCTTCCATTTTTATGATGCCTCCCAATCCATTCGCTTTACGACTTCCGGATATTGGGTCGTCATCCCGGCTCAGCGCGATCCCTGGATTTTACACTATCGCCTTCATGATACGAATTGGGAGGAGTACTACAGTTATCTCCAAAAGTTTGTTCAGCTCTATCAATGGGCGTTACCGCCTAAACAATAAGCGAAAGGGGCTGCATGATGCTCAAATCGAAACTTTGCAGTGAGAAGGACTTCTGTACGGAATGGTATGCGATCGGCAATGAAAAGATGAAAGCCGAAACGTTTCTGCTCAAGTCCCACCCGCACATCCGCAGAGAACAATTCCGTTTTCACCGGAAAATATGGGAATGGTGCTACATTTATCAAGCATTGAAAGAACGGGATCTGCTGCGCCCCGGTAAAAAAGGGCTTGGATTCGGCGTTGGTACTGAACCGTTAACAGCGGCCTTCGCTTCCCACGGTTGTTCTATCACAGCGACAGACCTGGACTTTGCCAGGGCCAAGTCAATGGGATGGGTCGATACGAACCAGCATGCGGTTAGTCTGGAAGATTTAAATAGTGAAGGGATTTGTACCCCCTCCCAATTCGTTCAACTCGTTGAATTCGAATATTCGGATATGAACCATATTAACCCGAAGTATAACAATAAATATGACTTTACGTGGTCCTCCTGCTCCTTCGAACATTTAGGCTCACTGGATCAAGGCAAGCAGTTTATCATCAATCAAATGAAATGCTTGCGTCCGGGAGGCGTTGCCGTTCATACGACCGAATTTAATCTGACCTCCAATGAGCATACACTTGATCATGACATGACCGTTCTGTTCCGGCAGCAGGATATCGAGTGGATGGTGGCTGAACTCAGAAGTCTCGGTCATAAGATCGATATTGATTATACTGTGGGAACCGGCCCCGTAGAGTCGTGTGTCGATGTACCGCCTTTTACCCACAACCCCCATCTGCGCCTCCAGCTTGGGCAATATGTATCAACCTCTATCGGACTAATTATCCACAAATAAAAACCACAAAAGAGGGCTTTTCCCTGAAGCAGAGTAGGCTACTTCAGGGAAAAGCCCCTTCTATCTGACCAGCATTAAATCAATATGTTCCAATTCCCCGTAATCGGCCAAAAAGTCTGCATTCGTCGGCTTAACCTCAAAATTCCGCTGAATGTTGTGGAAGCTGAACCCGGTTTCGACAAAAGGCCTGAGTACGGACTCCGGAGGGTAGCCGCCATAGATTAACGGACAATACTCCAGAAAGACGGTCATACTTCCATTGGTGTTGATAATCTGCATTAAGTTATCCATGATGAGCGGTTCTCCACCGTCAATATCGATTTTAATAACATCGACCTTCAAAGAGGGCAAGTAATCGGAAATAAGCCCGACAGGTACCGTTGTTTCCGTCACTCCGTTCAAACTCTCCGCACCCGGAAAGAAGATGCTGGCTCCGCCTTCGCCGAACGCTCTCAGCTTCATCTCTCCCCTCGTGTTTGAGGCAGCCAGGCGATTCAAGTGGACCCTATCCTTGAATCCATTGTAACCGATGCTTTTTAACATGTTTTTGTGATAAAACGGGTTTGGCTCAAATGCATGGACCGCCCCGGACTGACCGACCAGCATTCCTGCAAGCATAGAGTAGTATCCACAATGCGCCCCAATGTCCAATACCGTCATACCGTTCTTGACCGTGGACAGAAAGACTTGTGTAACGTGATCTTCCCATAGGCCGGTCACGGCGATTTCCAGACAAACGGGATCACGGGTATCCAGGAAAATTCTCGGTCCATTCGAAAGCTTCGTCAATATCGTATGGTTTCCCACATACAAGGGTAAATGGTTCAAATCATAATCCTCCCTCTCGGTTGGCGTTCATATATCATGCATGCTGTATTATATGCAGACCAACTATAGTGGAATAGACGATTCCACTGGTTGCCCATCGTAAAATTTAAATTATCTCCCGAACTTATGCGGTCGTACGTTTCCCCGAGGCTGCAAATTTTCATATACTGATGTAGTGTCAATTTCGGCGAGATCCATTTTCTTGCAAAGGCAGGTATTCTTATATGAAATACTCCGGTGTCTACTGGATGGGACATGTATATGATATGGGCGGGTATGGAAATGTTTCACGAAACTACTTGAAAGCACTTGAAGCCGCCGGAATCCCTGTATATATCTACCCAATCGGGGAGGCCCACTCCGAAATCGGGTCGGGTACGAAGCAGTGGATCGAACAGTTATCGACCTCTCAAATCGGCAGCAACCCGGTTTTTGTCTTGCATACGCTGCCCAGTCTCTTTCACGTGGTGAAACCGCCAATTCCACATGCGGCCAAGAAGATCGGAATCACCCTGTTCGAGACAGACCGGCTGCCGTTCGGCTGGGGCGCGTTTTGCAATAAAATGGATGAAATTTGGGTTCCTTCCTCCTTTAATCACCAAACATTCCATCATAGCGGCGTTGTTCTTTCCAAACTTCAGATCGTCCCTTACGCCATTGATGTCACCAAGTTTTATCCCGGTAGGCCGTTTACCAAATTTCCGTTTCCCGTTTCGGACCATACCTTCAAGTTTACGTATGTTTTCGGCTTCGATTTCCGCAAAGGGTATGACCTGTTGATTGAATCGTTTTGCGAGGCTTTTTCCCCTCAGGAAGAGGTTTCTCTCATTTTGAAAGTATATATCTACAGTGAACATACTCCCGAGTATGTCCTTAACGAAATTCGGTCCCACATTCCAGAAGAGCGGTTCCAGAGGCAAATTGCCGTTATTATCGAATCTTTTTCCCAGGATCAGCTTCTTGATTTCTACCTGTCCAGTGACGTATACGTATCCATGGACCGGGCCTGCGGCTGGGGAATGCCTCTGATGGAGGCAATGACTTTGGGACTTCCGACTATATCCATCCGTTGGGGAGGTCCGACAGAATTTATGAATGATGGCAACAGTTTCTTGATCGAACCTGAAGGGGGACTTGTTCCGGTAGAGGAGAAACTCCAATACTCCCGGCCTGAGGTATATCTTAACCATCAATGGGCCGACGTATCGGTTCAGAATGTTGCAAAAGTACTGCGTGAGGCTTATGAGAACAAAACGAAACGGGAAGCGGTTGCTAAACAAGCTGCCTACGATATGCATACCAAATTTGCCCCCCATGTCATAGGAACGAAGATCAAGAATCTGCTTGGACGGAGCTGAGGCTATGAATCCGGTTGAAAAGGGAGTCAATCTTATCGGGTTCGTCCGTTCGGAAACCGGTATGGGGCAATCATGCAGGCTGGCGGCCCGGGCATTGGAGGAAGCCGGCATTCCGTTCTGCATTCTGAACTATTGCCAAGGTGATCCTTCTCCGAATGAGGATACATCCTGTCTGGATAAAGTGACCGATCATCCACGATATTCTATTAATCTAATTCATGCTAATGCCGATCAAATGCAAGCTGTCCTGCAGCATTTTGGTCCGGCTCTGTTTGCAGGCAGGTTCAATATCGGCTATTGGCATTGGGAACTTCCCATTTTTCCTGACCGCTGGATTCCAAGCTTTCAATATGTGCAAGAGGTATGGGTACCGTCCCGCTTTATTGCCAATGCACTCTCTGCTAAATCACCCGTTCCTGTCACCCTTATCCCGCATGGATTTGGGAGCATGGAAGAGAAACCGGATAAGAAGGATATCCCGTTCTCAAAAACGGAAGAGAAGCCTTTTCTTTTCCTTTGTATGTATTCAGGATATAGCTTTCTTGAAAGAAAAAATCCCTACGGTGCAATTAAAGCCTTCCAGACTGCTTTCCATCCGGAAGATGTCTCGGTCAGCCTGTTGGTCAAAATCAACCACGCTGATGATCACCCGGACGAGGTGGAACGGTTAAGGTCATTTGTGGAGCCTTATCCTAACATCCGAATGATCGAAGGTACCTTAACCAGAGCAAATGTGCGGTCGTTAATCCGGCGCGCGGACTGCCTCATCTCCCTGCACCGTTCCGAAGGGTTTGGACTGCCCCTTGCGGAAGCAATGGCGGCAGGCACCCCTGTCATCGCTACAAATTGGTCGGGTAATACCGACTTTATGAATGAATCGAACGCTTGCCCCGTTCAGTTCAAGCTTGTCCCGCTCGGAAAGGACTATGGCCCTTACGAAGCCTATCAAATGTGGGCGGAACCGAACATCGAACACGCGGCCCATTACATGCAGCGACTCCTCTACGATGCAACATTCCGGGACCGGATAAGCCGTGAAGGACAGCACACAATCCAGAACCTTTATTCTCCGCAAGCTGCCGGAGAGGCCATCAGGCTGCGGCTCCATACTCTTGGGTTACTATAGCGGCCGATACGATTAAAAGGTATGTATTGCTGACATTTCAGAGGGGAATCCAATGTACAATATGGATTCCCCCTTCTTGGCATCACCCGCGAAACAGAATTAAAATTCGCTCCGGAGCAACGCGTTTCAATACCCGGTATCCCTCCTTTGCTTTGGTGGCAATGCCATTCTCACCCGGCTGGCAGTATCCGTTGACTTGACAGGAGCCGTCGTCGCGGACAAGCAGTTTACCGAGCAGGCCCACAACAACCCATTCATCCCGTTTCAACCGTGAAACGTACGGAATATCCGGGTCCCATGCCGGATTCAATACTGGTTGTAGTTCGGTCCTTTTGGGAATGATTACTTTTCCTTCTTCGTCTTTGTACGGAGGAATCTCAACCTCCTGGACTTGTACCCGTCCCCATTCATCAACTGTATATTTGTCTGCCCAATGCAGTTCCCGGCTATCACCGACAAAACCCGACGGTGCCGTCGTTACGCCAATCACATAGGAGTCCTTGCCGTTCGCTTTGCGGACCCGGTCCCCCTCAGTTGTCACGAAATAGCCAACTTCAATCGGACTGCCATCTTTCGTTTCAAAGCATTCGGCATAGCTTGCCCCTCCGGCGGCAAGATATCCGCTAACGTATGCGTTTCCGAAGGCACCGATTACTTTGGCTGCGAGGCCGGGATGCTTCTCGTCCGTGCCATTCGCCAAATACCAGGAATACTGCCCTTCAATGCCCGAATCCGCCTGACCGAATTTGCCGATGATGTGTACCCCGTCCTGCCGCAGGGCAGACGTACCGATTCCCTCCGAATGGGCGGCAATCCCTCCGGCTGATGTACCCGCACCTTCGGCATGCGACGCGAACGCACTTGCCTCTGTCGAGTTCCCTTCCGCATGCGCTGCAAACGCAGTTGCCTCCGTTGTATTCCCCTCCGCATGGGAAGCAAATGCCATTGCCTTGGTTGTGTTTCCTTCCGCATGCGTAGCAAATGCACCCGCTCTGGAACCGGAACCCTCCGCGTGGGAGGCGTATCCCTCCGCCACAGCCTGCGCCCCTTCTGCGTGCGCAGCTTCGGCTAGTGCAACCGTACCGACCCCTTCGGCATGAGCCGACTCCCCGCTGGCAGTCGTCCCCGTCCCTTCCGCATGCGCATGGCTATTGCTCGCGGTTGTTCCGCTCCCTTCCGCATGGGAGGAAATACCCTGCGCAAGTGTTGAGTGTCCTTCCGCATGCGAGCTGATCCCCTCCGCTTTCGTGTTCGAACCTTCCGCATGAGAGGTCTCCCCCAGTGCATCCGTCGCGTATCCCTCCACATGGGACATATTTCCGCTGGCCTTGGTGGTGGAGCCTTCCGCATGCGATGCGATACCGATAGCTTCCGTCATATAACCTTCTGCATGAGCGGCGTTTCCGGAGGCACTGGCTCCGGAACCTTCTGCATGTGCTGCGACACCGCCTGCAACCGTATTGATTCCTTCTGCAACTGACCCATGCCCGTTTTGGTTTAACCCATTCGTCATCCAGTGATTCACCCTTTCTTTAATCCTCCCTTACAGTAAATGCACATACACGGCGAATGGATAGGGACAATTTCACTAATCTTGCGTTAGTAAGTGGTCTAGTCCACGGATACCGTTTCCTGTCGGCTCTATCATGCATTTACTGTAATAGAGCAAAAGTCTGCCACTTGATTCGTTCTTAAAGGAGATGAAAAAATGGATTACCGAATCTCCAAACCGAAAGTTTCCATTATTATTCCGGTATATAACAATGCGCCGTTTCTGGAACAATCTATTCGTTCCGCCATCTGCCAAACCTATGCCAATATTGAGATCGTCATGGTGGACGATTGCTCCACCGACCCCGCCGTACAGCCGATACTGGACAAATTCAGCGCATATCCGAATGTCCGTTTGTATCGGAACAATCAAAATCAAGGGATTTCCCGGACACAGAATATCGCTATCTTCCACGCTACGGGGGACATTATTGCATTTCTTGATTGTGACGACTTACTTGAACCGTTTGCGGTTGAGCTGTCATTGGTTCATTGGACCGAGGAGACGAAATATTCATTCTCCAACCGAATACACATTGATGAGCATTCGTGCGAGATAAAGCGGGTAGGGTGCGAGCATAACCCTCTACACGATCTGTTTACAGAACAGCTTGATGCCAATATGTATGCATCGCACTTTAAAATGATCAGCCGAGATGTTTTCCGGAAAATAGGGGTTTTCAATCCCGATTACGACAGTGCACAGGATTACGATCTCGTGCTCCGGGCTGCTTTCCGTTATCCCCGTACGGCCTTTGTTCATGTGCCTTACTATTTATACAAATACCGCATTCACTCCAAGCAAACGACACATTTAATTATGCAGCAGCAAATCAAACTGGCAGGCCGCATCTCCCATGATGCAAAAATGAGACGAAACATCCGAAACGGGCATTTTCATATTCCGATCCAGTTTGTCATTGTGACACATAAGAACGGCAAGGCTGCTCTAAAATGTATCCGCTCTATCGAAAAAACGGTACATGTGCCTTACGGAATCCTTCTGTTTGAGAACGGATCGCTCACAAGGTGCACCACCTATATAAGACGGCGGATAAGAAACAGGCCGGGCGTAAAGGCGATTTTCTCAAGAAATCGTATAAGTCCGGCCAGTGCCTTGCGGGAAGCCCTGCGTTTTGTGAGAAAAGATGCCTATATCATCCGCCTGGACCCGGATCTCAAAGCTACGGAAGGTTGGATCGAAGAATTTTTGCTAAACGTACCCATATGGATATCCACATCATCTTGCAGTCGGAGCTCATGGCATAACCCCTCGCCGTGCACCCCGTAAATCCCCCCGCTGTGTGCCTCGTCCACCATAAGCATCGCTCCGTATTCATGTTTGAGCGTAACAAGCTCACGCAAGGGCGCCAGGTCTCCATCCATTGAAAAGAAAGCGTCTGTAACGATCAACTTTCGCCTTTTATCCCGGTACTTTTCCAATAACGTACGCAAATGATCCATATCATTATGACGGTATCGAGCATGCTCCGCACGGTTTAATACAATGCCATCCACAATGCTTGCATGATTTAACTGATCACTGAAAACAACATCACCTCGGCCCACTAGTGTACCAATAACACCCGAATTAGCCATATAGCCATTTGCCAAAACAAGCGCTGCCTCACACTTCTGCCAGTCAGCGAGCGCTTCTTCAAGACGGCCATAAGACGGTCGGTTGCCTGTCACAAGGCGTGAAGCACCGGAGCCCGCTCCTTCCGTGAGCAGCGCTTCGTGCATCGCTTTGATAATGGCAGGGTGTTGAGAAAGTCCAAGGTAATCATTAGAGGACATGTTAAGAAGCATACGTCCTCCACGCAACGTAAAGCCAGGAGATTTAGGTACCAGGCTGTTTTCACATAAGGAACGCTCTAATGAAGCGTCAGCCAATAAACCAAGTTCTTTTTCAATCCAATACATGATTAATAACTCCATTAATATTAGCTCTTTTTGGGTAAACAATTACCTTTTTTTCGGCTGGAATTGTTTTTATCTTCATTATTCTTTCATAGGTTAAGTTATAAATGCCTGTCTGATAGGACTAAATTGTATTGTTTTTCGTACAGTATGTATCAACGTTTCTGAAGTTGTTTCGGCGTTTAAGTGAGGAAATCAGCCAAGGACCTTTAGACCACTGTAATATTCGATAAGTTCCGCATTGGTAGCAATGCTCGAATCCTCGGGCAGATCCGTTAATTCACCGTCGTTCATTATCACCCCTACAATGGGAATTTTGTAATGCCTTAGCCATGACACAGTCAAAAGCGTGTGGTTAATGGTACCGAGGCCAGAACGGGCTACAATCAGAGCAGGTACCCGAAGCTCTGCAATCAAGTCCGCCACTAGTGCGTCATTGGTTATCGGAACAGCAACTCCGCCTGCGCCTTCGATGACCAGGGCTTCGTAACGTTTAATGAGAGGTACACCAGCAGCGACGAGTTCCTTTAGTGTGAGGGTTACTCCAGCCTGCTTGGCGGCTAACATCGGAGTAAGCGGAGCTTCAAATGTGAATGGTGCCACCATCTCGGGTGGTTCATCGATTCCCGTACTTTGCAGCAGCCGTTCAGCATCGGTGATTCCGCTCCCAAGGGGTGCGCCGGATTGAACCGGCTTCCAGACACCGACATTTAGCCCATCGGCACGAAGCATAGCGGTAATGGCCATCGTCACAACCGTTTTCCCTACGTCAGTGTCCGTACCTGTCACAAATAAACCGCGTATTACTTCGGGATTTACTTTATTCATGAAATTGAAGCTCCTTCGGTGACGTCGACTATTGATTTCTCCAAAATTTGTATCATGATATCCAGGTCAGCTTCTGTGCTGGAAAGCGGAGGGATGAAGACGATCACATTACCGAGCGGCCTCGTTAGCATTCCGAGTTCTCTGGCCCGCAGGCTCGTACGTACGCCGATTCGTTCTCCCCAATCGTACGGCTCGCGCGAAACCTTATCTCGTACGAGCTCAATCCCGATCATCAGTCCTTTTTGCCGGACTTCACCGACATGCGGGCGATTCTTAAGTGCCTCTAACTTATGCTCGACAAATGACGCCTTCTTTTGTACTCCTTCAACCATGCGCCGCTCTTCAAACAGCTTCAAGCTTGCCAAAGCAACGGCACAACCAAGCGGGTTGCCTGTGAAGGAATGACCATGGAAAAAAGTCTTCTGCTCCTGATAATTGGCAATAAACGCGTTGTACACCTTATCTGTTGCAAGCGTTGCAGCCACAGGCAAGTACCCCCCGGTCAGCCCTTTCCCAATAACCATCAAATCGGGTGAAACGTCTTCGAGATCACAAGCGAACATAGCTCCCGTCCGACCAAAACCAGTCGCGACTTCGTCAGCGATAAGCAGAATGCCATACTTGCGGCATAGTTTTGCAATCTCGTCTAAACAGCCCGGCGGCATAACAATGATGCCACCGGCCCCTTGTACAATCGGCTCCACAATAAGAGCTGCAATCTCATCAGCGCGTGTCTCAAGTAAATTACGCAGTGCGGTTAGTGTATCTTCCAATGCCTTCTTTCCGCCGCCCTCATGGCGATAAGCGTAGGGATACGGAATGACATGTGAAGGAAATAACATGGGACGGAACACGTCATGAAATAGAGGAATTGCACCGACACTTACTGCGCCAATTGTATCTCCGTGGTACGCTTGATTCATCGTGATAAACGTTGTTTTCCCCCGTATCCCTTGGTTATGCCAGTATTGAAACGCCATTTTGATTGCTATCTCGACACCAGTTGCTCCTGAATCTGAGTAAAACACTTTGTTTAATCCTTTAGGATTGATCCCTACCAACTTTTCCGCAAGCTCGATTGCAGGTACATTGGCCATTCCAAGAAGGGTGGAGTGGGCAACACGACTTAGCTGTTCCGTGATGGCCTGATTTAGCTCCGGCACGTTATGTCCATGTACGTTAAGCCAAACTGATGAGAAACCGTCATAATAAGCGTGACCATTGACGTCATACAGGATGATACCTTCGCCGCGTTCAATAATGAGAGGGTCAGAGTTATTGTAATCTTTCATTTGGGTAAAAGGATGCCATAGGTAATTCTTATTTATAGCAGCAAGCCTTTCGTAATCCGTTGTCAAAATAATCACCATCCATAAACAAATCAATTGTTAACCAAATAAAAATGTTATTAGGTTAACAATTGGATGTGGTTATTTTACCAGAGAGGAACCCTCCTGTAAAGAAAATGAAAGATCGTCCCCTGCTTGACCCTTGTTCATCCCGGGGTTCAATCCTGTAATCAAAACAAAAGCCAGATTTGAAGAAAGGGCCATATATAACAGACAAAGTTCAAACCAGGACCATCATTCACAATCACAATGGTTAATTATAAGAACGCCTATATGACTCGATTAAATCGCTAAGTTAGGTGTTTTTATTTGATTTTAATCCTTTGTTGTTCGGTTGTATAAAGACCGCTGGTGTGTACTTAATCAAAAAAACCGCTCCGGGTTTTGATTCCGGCAGCGGCGAGATCATTTCGTTGGATAGTGACATCTTGTACATCGGTAGGGACGGGGGTATTTAGTCGGATTTAAAGGAAAGAAAGAGTATTCTCCGCCAGCCGGGCTGCAGCACATATGCATCTTTAGAAGACGATGTGGTGAAGATTAGCGTTGAGTTTCCGCTCTACCATACTGGCTATAAAGAATATTGCCGCCGTTTTAGCCGTTTTATATGCATTTATATTGTAACGGACCGTTAGGCCCATAACGCCAACCAATCCCTATTTGAGCCGGACTTTATTTCATTTAAAACGTGTGTTAAAATAGCGGTAACAAGCATATACTAAAAACGACCGCAGACGCTGCGAACGTCCACGGTCTGGCAATAGCCGTGCTATATGTTGGCGGTTGGCTTATGAGGTTACTACCAAAAATAGATCGCAACCTTTGACCGAGGGCGATCTATTTTTTTTGGATGAACGTCAAAAGCGCCAGAATAAACATCCCGAATAGGAACATTAATTGCAGTGCTTGGAACGTTTCCATTGGCATCACCCCCTTTCCGGGGGATTAGCCCGACCGCCCACGTATAAGCCACTATTGCTTATTAGTATTTTACCATATATTGTTATGTGGTTTACATATAATTCTTATTTTCTTACCAAGTCTTTTTTTATAAAAGGGAAACATACATATCCAAATAAAAAGACGCATTTTTTCCCTGCCACTTGGGCACTGGGCAATCCCCTTGTGGAGTCATTCCGGTTTCGGAATCCTGCTTATAAATTGTAACTTGGCCTAAAACTACATCATTCGTTAACGTTACAGTTGATGTTTCACCGGCATTTACAAAAATATTTTCTGAAGTACGATTAATGGTATAGCCATGTGGTGCCTTTAACTTCTCCAACTGTATAAGTTTTATTCGGAAGCAAACCTTTCGTTGTTGCTTTACCATCATCCCCGGTAGTAATCGTATCTACAGTAACGTCTCCATCCTTAACCTCAAATACCGTACCTGATAATGATTCTGCTTTATTTCCTTTTTTGGATACTTCAATATATCCTTCACGAGCCTCGAAATGAGCAGTAAATTGAACCGTTTCCTTAGAGTCAGCTACACTGCTCCTTACTATACTTTGTAATTTTGAATCAGCCATCTTATACAAAATGGGTTGAAATTCTTTTATACTTCCTTTCAATTTGCCGCTGCTAAAGTCACTGTCATAATTTAATGGAGCAGTAAAATAAAAAGTTTCTCCGCCCTTAACTGTTACTGAACAGCCTTCCTGACTATCACCAATAGTTCATTCACAGTTGCCACTTGTTTAGGTAAACTCAAAGGAAATTTTGTTCCTTGAGTGAGCTTTTAATGTGATACTTTCTGTTTTTTGAACGATGCCATCAACAAAACTGTTTACATAAGAACTAGATAGTTTTAATTGAGTATCTGGAACATCCTCAGAAAGAGCCTTGGCTTTCAATTCAGCATAACCCGGAATTTTTTCCCAGCCATCAGAATAACCAAGATACATTTCACTTAAAACCCCAACCATTACCTAAATCTCCATCAATATATCCCCGCTGCTTAAAAAGGCGCCTCGATCTCCTTCCTTCTAAATTTTCGTATTACTTTTCTTTTTCAATATTTTATCATAACCTTTATATGGATATTACCATACTTATTAGACTTTTTCCCAATGTTACGGTGGCTATATGGCGTTTTATTCTATACGGTGTTTGTTAGGCTGTGCTGGCTGGGTCGTGGAAATGGATCTTGAAATGGCGGTAAAGATAACGTCAAATAGATCGCATCCTTTATATCCAAGGGCGATCTATTTTTTGAGATATTTGTTTTTAGCCGTTATTTGGGGATGCTTCTTCGTAGTTAAGGATTTTTCTATATGATGAAAATTTAATTTTCCGTACAAGCCTTTAAATAAAAATCAAATTTTTGTGCAGCATCAATTAAAGATCCTAAAGCATAGTATCCTTCTTTAGTAATACCTATACACCCAATTAAAGGTGAGGATAGAAACTCTAACATTTGTTTTATTTCATCAATAGTCGGTAAAGTTTTAAAGATACTCTGATTTTTTAGTAGTAAATAAATTTCTTTTGGTTGCATTATACCTTCAGTCAGGGGATCATCACTTTCTTCAGATAAGCATTTCATAATTGCTTTAAGCAGGTTTCCATCTCTAATGATTTTCCTTCTATCTTCTTCGATTATTTGTATATCAACAATTCCTTTTTGAGAAAACAACTTTCTATAAGAATCTGATTTTAGTGGTACCTCTAAATGCATTTTAATTAAATACTCTAGTTGTTCTACATCTAATAAGGCTATGCCATGATTTATCGCTCTTTGATTTACCCGTTCTCCCTGAAATTCACGTCCTACAACAAGTGAAAAATCTGCATTATGTTTCTTTCTATGTTCAACTAGTGTATCGAAATTTAATTGACTTTCTGTTACTCCACCACTATAAGTTGTTTTTGCATCTACTGCTACAGTATATGCAAATTTAGGAGAAGTTGGCGCTTGAATAAGTATGTCTGTTTTTCCAGATCCCCCGAGCCATTCAGATTTGAATCCTAATAATGTAAAAGATCGTGCTAAAGATTCTTCAAATCGATCTGGATCAGAAGAGTGGCGTGATGAAATCCTAATTTCGTTTAAAAGTTCAGTAATGGATTCATTACTATCTTTAACTTCAAGTATTTCCGATTCAATTTTCCCTCCTTCGATATTCAGATAACATGATTTTAATTTTTTACAAAAATTTTTTCCTCGATTAGTTAACCCATATAAATGAACTCCTGTTTCCTGAATAAGTTTAGCATTTTCTAAAATATGGAGTCTCTTATGTATTTCATTGGTTTTTTCATTTGGAAAACCATGAGAAACTTTTGCTATAACTGCTAATTGTTTAGCACTTAGTTCTTCTTTTTCAAGTTCCAATAAAATCTCAAAAACAAATGCGAATTTTTTGTTTATACAGCAGGCAAAATCAATTTCGAAGTTTTCTGTTGGGAATTTGTGTCCTAATTCACTTGTTTGAAACAAAGTTCTGGTTTTTCTTTCAATAACCTCTAAATTTATAAGACTTGAAATAAAAGTTCTAGTAGATGATTCGGAAATACCGAATGTTACCGAAGAATACTCAGCTATTGTAGAAAGTTCTGTAGGATTGTCCATCATTAATAAGTAATCTAAAACAGTATTATGAATATCTTGTATACTCCCTGGGTAATATCCTATGCTTGCCTTTCTATTTTTTTTATCATTCTCATCCAACCTACACATTTCCAACGCCCAACTTGAAATAGGAACCCCTTTTTCATCCATTGTCTGATCGGTATAGCTTTTAAGTTCCTCTGCCTTGAAATATCCGACCTTTTCTAAGAGTTCCTTACCTAAATCTGTAATAGAATATTTCATAGAAAAATCTTCATATTTTATTAATCCTAGATCCTTTAGCCAATTTAATCTGGCATGGATTTCTGATTTAGTTTTCCAACTCAATTTGTACTGATTACTAGCTATATCCTGAATTACCCTTGATGTCGCTGTATTTTCTTTAAGCACAGCTAGAATTTCTGAAAAATATCGGATATGTGCAGTAAGCAGTGCAGCTAAATATAGGTTATCTTCAGACTCCAAGCATTTATCAGCATCTACAGATATTTCCCATCCAGTAATTAATTTCTTTACAAATCCTGAAGGCCTTAATTTAATATATAAATCCTCTAATGTGTTAGTACTTTTACTTCCCTCAATACTAATTGGAGTTTTAACAGGAGTTTTGTTCTTCAAAGCAGTTAAAATATATCTTAATGAATTCTGAAACCCTTTTTCCCCTCTAGGTATATTAGGCATAGCAGAAACTTTTGTTTCCCAACTTCTTATCGTAGGATAATCTTTGGAATCCACTTGAACCATACCCATCCCCTTCCTTTTATATGTAAATTTATTATAAAATCTTACTTTTTGTAGATGAGTTTGAAAAACCACATTTACTTATGATACGGTTTCCCCAGAATTATCTTAAACGTACTATAAACGATCCGGCAACGCCAGCCCTATATCTTTTAATTTTTCAAAAACCTTTCGTTTAATAAGACATATATTTTGTTCGATAATAACTCAATTCTTCCCGTTTAAATTGGATTTAGTAATGGACCAGTAGGAAAAACATAACGTCAAATCTAAACCCTTTATTAGCCAGATTAGACCTTTATTTCATTTAAAACGTGTGTTAAAATAACTTTAGCAAGCATATACTAAAAACGACCGCAGACGCTGTAATGCCTACGGTCTCGCAATAGCCGCGCTATATGGCGGTCGGCTTAGAAAGATCACGTCAAATAGATCGCATCCTTTACACCTGAAGGCGATCTATTTTTTTTGGATAAACGTCAGAAGCGCCAGAATAAACATCCCGAATAGGAACATTAATTGAAGAGCTTGAAACGTTTCATTGGCATCACCCCCTTTCCAGGGGATTAGCCGACCGCCCACGTATAAGCCACTATTGCTTATTAGTATTTTACCATATATTGTATCTAATTAATATGTGATTTTAAGATTCTTTTCCAAGCAACACCTGGCCATCTTCACATACCATTACAAACTTATGCGTCTTATCGAACTTTCGTCCAAATTCCTCGACTTGCAATCGTACATCAATAGTCGTATTGGAGAGATCTATGTCAACAATTGACATAAATTTATAAGAAATTTAGTACCTGACTTTTAAAATGCTCTCTTATTCTTAATAGCGCCATTTTTGCATCAAAAATTATATGGTAGTATCATAGCCATCCTACCATAATTTTTTTGCATCCTAAACTGTAGAAATTCTTTTAGAACATGTTCAGGGATATAAACGACTCAATATTGTTAGATATTGAGCTCTCTTGAGTTTCCACCTACCTATCTCCATTTTAAAACGTTCTGTTTCTTGAACTTTTTCAAGTATTTTTATTAGGGACCCTTCTGGCTTCTCCTCGGAAGCTTTAGATTCTCCCCGTTCCACCTTTGCTGCTCATTCACCTAAAGCAAAGAGAAGAGCCCATGTTTTTGTTAACAACAGTCTCATTATCATAGCCTAGGTCTGTTCCATGTAAAATCCCATTCTAATAAGGAAGACTACTTCTTTTCTTTCGTTGTCTTACGGTGACCTTTACGTAGAATTATTACCAACTTCCCTAGACCCTGATGGGCAGCAATAGAATCCCATGACCTGCTTTATTGATTCCGCAGAGATCCCTTTATGATCTTCATGAAGTTCATTTACTAGACTGTCAGTTAGGGCCAGTATAACCGGAAAACATGCATGATAGCGTTTCTCTTCATAGTTTATCAATTCCTTTAATGCTAGGTCCATTCTTGGCAAAAAGGCTTTGATTGGACTTGAACGCTTTAACTGGAACCGCACCGTTTCAACATCATAATATCTTAGGAGAACCTCTTGTGCATCCTGAAAATTACCCGATTCAGCTTTTAGTACTGTTTCTTTTGCCACCTCAAAACTCATCATACTGTTATCCTACCATGACCAGCAACAAAAAAATTACATCAGGGATACTAAACAGTTCATTTGTTTGTTTTGCTATGTTCTCTATGTCTTATAATGCGTCTTCTACTTTATCAACATCTGCCCCAGCCTGTTTAAAATTCACATATTTGTCGCTGTAGTAAATAAGTCTTTCATACTAGGAGTATCACGAAGATGCTGCTTGCCTTGTTTCTTTGGCTTTTTCTTCCCCATATGCTCCCTCTCCTTATAACTTATTTTCTTGCTCTTAATCAAAATCGTTGCCGTCACTTATGGTACCGTTCCCCCCGATTTATCTTAAACGCGCGATAAATCTGCTCCACCAGCACCAGCCTCATCAGCTGGTTAAGCCAAATCCTTTATTTCTTTACACTTCAAAAACCCTTATATTCTAAGGTTTTTTTTCTGCCTTTTATCCCTTCTATGCTTAAAATTCTACACCTATTCGTACATTTCGTCCCCAATTAAAAAACCTTAACGGTAATGCTATATAATCTGTCAATATCTAAAAAACGATAAGAGGAAAACCGAGAATAAAGGTGTGCTTGCTGGAAAATTTGTTATCTTAGATTGTAGTAATACAGTTATTAATGTTTATCATACGTGCTTTTCTTTATTGATCTTTCTGATTCTCATGTGATAGAATTTTTTTTGCAAAGTTATATATTTCACAAATCAGGAGTGAATTTTTTGACACAACAAAGGTTAAAAAAAGAGATTGGTTTTTTTGCCGCTTTAACTACAGTTGTTGGTACTGTGATTGGAGCAGGTGTTTTCTTTAAACCAACTGCAATATATGGTATTACTGGAACAGCAAGTCTGGGGTTACTTGCCTGGATATTAGGTGGATTATTAACAATTTGTGCTGGCCTAACAGTTGCTGAACTATCAGCAGCTATCCCGGAAACAGGTGGCATGATGACCTATTTAAAGCGTGTTTATGGTAACTTAACTGCCTTTCTACTAGGTTGGGCACAAACCATAATATACTTACCAGCTGTTTTAGCAGCACTTGCTATTATTTTTGGAACTCAAGCTGTTAATTTGTTCGGATTAAATCCAAACGAAAATCAATTATTAGTTGTAGGAGTTGCTGCTATTATTGCAACCTTTGTAACTCTTATGAATTTTTTAGGTGCTAAAGCTGCCGCAGGAATCCAGATAGTTTCCACAATAAGCAAGTTTCTTCCTTTAGCTCTGATTATCATATTTGGCTTGCTTAACAATAACCAAGTATCTTTTCAACTTTTCCCCATTGAAGCAGGGCCGGAAAAATCTTTCATACCTGCTCTTGGCTCTGCCTTACTAGCAACAATGTTTTCCTATGATGCATGGATTCATGTTGGGAATATTGGTGGAGAAATGAAAAATCCGAGGAGAGATTTACCTAAATCAATTATTCTAGGTCTTTCAATTATTATGATTGTTTATTTATTAATTAATATTGCTTTCCTAATGGTGATGCCTGCTACAGCACTTGCAGAAACGGCGACACCTGCTTCAGATGTAGCAACAATAATTTTTGGTGCTATGGGTGGAAAATTAATTAGTATAGGTATCCTAATTTCTGTATTTGGGACGATTAATGGAATTATTTTGACTGGAATGAGAATCCCTTATGTCATGGCAATAGAAAAAAAACTACCTTTTAGCAAATGGTTTGCTACTCTTTCTAATAAAAACAAAATTCCGTATAATTGTGGTCTATTCATCTTATTGATTTCAGTTGTGATGATGCTTGTAGGCGGATTTAACACATTAACAGATATGTTAGTATTTGTCATATGGATGTTTTATACATTGACATTTCTTTCCGTTATTATTCTGCGAAAGAAAGAGCCTCAACTTGTACGTATCTACAAAGTGCCATTATATCCGTTTGTCCCAGTATTAGCTTTGTTAGGGGGACTATTTATAGTGTTGAATACACTATTTACCCAACCATTTCTAGCCTTATGCGGTATGGGACTTACTTTTTCAGGTCTACCTTTGTACTTTATCATTCTCAGGAAACAAACTAGTAAAATATAATGATCGTAGCATAATTCAGATGTATTACTTTAATAATAGTGACGACAACTGATACAACTTTCCTAAACAATGGAAAATCACGTTCCCGCCACGTATTTTCGACTTTTTCGTATTTTTTACGTTCTTCAAAACGTTGTTAGGATTAGTTCGGATATGTTCTGAAAAAAATATGGTCAAATAAATAACTGTTATCTTGATTATTGAGACGTAAGCTATCTCCTCATTTGTATGATTTACTTTGATGCAAGAAGACATGGTACAAAAGCAATATGTGTATAAAGCTGATAAACCTGACCATATTCGCTTTATAAGAGATGATATAAACAAATCGGATAAAACGATTAATGGATTAGTTAAAATCGCAAATTCTATGAAGCAATTCCTTTTTACTTCCTTCAAAACAAGAACTGCTTATTTAGCTTTACATAATTATACGGACTCAACTTTAAAATAACACGTATTAAAATAACATTTAAGGGTCATACTAAAAATGACCATAAACGTGCTAAGACAAAGGAGAGATCAATATGAAAGTTGTAATACTTCTTTACAATGGAATGACAGCTTTAGATGCAATTGGTCCGTACGAAGTATTTGTTTCCGTAGAGGAAGCTGAAGTGAAACTTGTAGCCAAAAATAAAGGTTTAATCAAACTGGATTCTAAAATGGGTTATTTGCATGCTGATTTTAGTATTTCTGAAGTTAATTCAGCTGATATTCTTGTTGTTCCCGGTTCTCGTCCTCCTAATTATAAGTCTCCGATAAATGACAAAGACATAATGAATTGGATTCGTCAAATACATGAGACAACGAATTGGACCACATCAGTATGTACCGGTTCTTTAATTTTAGGTGCCGCAGGTTTGCTGAATGGATTAAACGCAACCAGTCATTGGAGTTGCTTGGACCTACTCCATTCCTATGGTGCTATCTCAACTAATGAAAGAGTGGTTCGTCAAGGAAAAATCATTACTTCAGCTGGTGTCTCTTCTGGTATAGATATGGCCCTCCAGCTAGTAGCATGGGAATCGGGGGAAGATATCAGCAAATACGTTCAGCTGATTTTGGAATACGATCCTATGCCTCCGTTTGATTGGGGTTCACCCGAGAAAGTGCCTGCTCCACTGATAGAACAATTAAAAGAGATGATACAAGAGGTAAAAAAACAGGAGCCCGAAATTTAAAAATTTTCAACTTTACTCGGAAAGAGGTTTTCCCAATTTTATGTACTGTAGTAGCTTCACGATATAATTAAAAAACTTCTTTCCAAGGGAATTAAACCCATGTATGCAAATGTTATTTTACATTTTTTACATTTATCGATTTTATACCCAATCTTTAACTATAAATCCTCATCCCCAAATCTTCTAATTAAATCCATTATACTCTGCATATTTTTTACGTTCTTCAAAACGACGTTAAGATTAGTTCGGATTAGCTATATATAATAGGATTTTCTCGTTTTGCATTCCGATTATTTCGGATCGAAAAAATATAGTCAAAACACGTATAACCTTGTTAAACAAAACAGACCTGTGTTAAAATGCAACTAGAAGCATATACTAAAAAAGACCGCAGACGCTCCAACGTCTACGGTCGGCAATAGCCGCACAATAGGCGGTCGGCTTATCAGGTTTATACGAAATGGATCGCACTAACCTTTCCGTGGTGGGCGATCTATTTCATTTCTGGATAAACGTTAGAAGCGCTAGAATAAACATTCCGAACAGGAACATTAATTGAAGAGCCTGAAACGTCTCCATTGGCGTCACCCCTTTCTATTGAAGGAATGACGCCGACCGCCCACATAAGCCACTATTGCTTGTTCCATTGTATCATATTTCCATTTACTATGCTTCTAATATTTCACTGATCTACCAACTCCACATTATTCACTTTCCATTCTCCTCCATCTACCTGTATAACATCCGTTTTGACTATCCGCTTGATTGTATTTTTTTTGCCCCCTCCAAATGATATCGTCTGCATAAATTCATTAATAAACCTAATGTGTTTTTCATCAAGCTTTTTATCATAAACCTCCAACCCTGATATTTCCGCCTTGACATCAGAATTATTTTTTTCTGAAATACCGGAAGGATATGCTTTTAAGAGTCCCTCCTCTGTAAGCATCGGTTTTACTTTATCCAAACGAACATTTGTATCTTTATACATAAAAAAAGCATCTATAAAATCAGCGTTAACCTGAAAAGCCCCTATATTCTTCTTTCCTAGTTTTTGCTCTTCTATCGTTTCTGACTTATGTGCGCTATTTTCGGAAACCGTGTTGTTTTGGGATGCCACAGACTTTTCTTTTTTCAAATTCCTTATTTCTTGCAAATTCTTATAGTTCAAGACGCCTAGCGCTATAACTAACAATGATAACACTACAATAGACATTTTTTTAAGCACCTAATCACCTTCCTATCCTTCCGAATGTTGGACGATGTTCCGCCCAATATCCCTTTGTTATGTCACTATACTCAACACCACTATCATTGCTATTAAACATTCTTCCGTTACCCACATACATCCCAACATGAGATATATGAGATGGTCCACCATAGGTACCGTAGAAAAATACCAAGTCCCCCGGTCTTGCATCCTCCTCAGAAAAGACCCCCAAGTTTTGCAACAATTTCCTTGACTGTAGGGACCCAATACATATTAAGTCCGCTAGGGTCATTTGATGCACCAATTGGTGCATAAACAGCACCCAAATCTTCTATCGTGATTTTTCCATCTATTAGAATTCTATTATGCAAAGTTAACCCCATTGCCTCTAAACCGTCATCTAAGGTGGGAAAAACCATTAGACCAGTAGCTGTCATAAGTCCACCAGGATTATTCTTTGTTGTTACTGCATTACTTTTACCCCAAGCTGACTCATGCAAACTAATTGCGGCAAAGAGAACAGGATCAATTCCTTGTTTTTCTGCTATTTCAATATATTTATTCGCTTTATTACTGAGAACACTGCCTGAGAAAAGGCGGAATCCCACATTTTTCTATTTATTTCCCCAGTTGCAGAACAAACATACATTCCACTGTTACCTTTATTTTCTTCTTCTCTAGCCTTATTACCGCCAAAAACACCTATAATCAAAATAACTAATATCATCAACACAAAAAAGGGAGCTCGCTTTTCCATAGTCCACGAATTAAGCCATCATATACTACACCAAGGCATAAACACTCCTTTTCTAAAAAGAAATACACTATTTTCAATTGATAAAATTGAAAGAGAGGCTAATGAGTTAGCCTTATACATATTAATTGGTAACAATAAACCAGAATATGGAGAAACAAAAAATGCTTCTTATTACGTTGTGGTATACCAGAAGAGTTTCATGTTTTTTATTAATCAAAGATGGTTTGTAAAAGCACCTTTATGTTAAAAGGTGCAAAATTATTACTTTAAAATAGAACATATATTCTGAGAGGAGTAAGAGGAATGGCTTCTATTGAAAAACGAGGGAAAAACGCTTGGCGCCTTACAATTGAAACTGGGTACGATCATAAAGGAAATAGAAAAAGAGAAAGAAAGGCCATCTTAAACGCATCATTATCCCTGAATTTGGACATATGAAAATTAATGAAATAAAAACTCTACATTTAGTTAAGTTCTTCGAAAATTTAAAAAAGCTTTATGCCATCACCAAAATTTGTATACACAATTTTAAAAAGTATTTTTGGAAAAGCTAAACAATGGTCTGTCATTAAAACAAACCCAATGATTGGAGTGGATCGCCCAAAAGGAGCAACACGTTCAAGAAAATATTATTATTCTGAACAAATAAAAATAACACTGCAAGCATTACAAAAAGAACCATTAAAATGGCGATTATTTTTATTTCTTATATGATAGGTGGTCTCAGGCGCAGTGAATCACTCGCATTAGAATGGAGTGATATTGATTATGATGACAATTCTATCTTTGTTCGTAAATCCATTGCAGCAGGTCAAAAAATAAAACCGCCAAAAACAAAACAATCTATACGAAAAGTGCGAATGCCTAAATGGTACTTCGATGAGCTTTCAAAATTTGAAATTATATGGAATGAGGAAAAAGAAACCGCTGGGCAAAAGTGGGAAGAAAGGAAACATTCCTTTATATTCCACAATGGACTTGGGAAACCTTTCTATAGAACAGTTCCTTCTCAACGTTGGCTCCAATTTATAAGAGCTAATAACCTCCCCCATATCCGCCTTCATGATCTCCGTCATACTGTTGCTACCCTTCTACTTGAAGAAGGTGTACGCCTTAAAGTTATCCAAGAAAGACATGGACATGCTAATTATCAAACTACCGCAGATATTTATTCTCACGTTACAAAAAGATTAACAGAAGACGCAGTAGATAAGTTTGAAAAATTTGGTCCCCAATCCGTCCCCAAATAGCTTTATTTATGATACGGTTCTCCTCGATTTATCTTAAACGCGCGATAAATCTGCTCCACCAGCACCAGCCTTATCAGCTGGTGCGGCATTGTCATGCGGCCGAAGCTTAGCCGCATGTCCGCACGGCGGATCACCTTATCACTCAGACCGAGCGATCCGCCGATGACAAACGCCACCTGGCTTCGCCCATAGATGGCCAACTGGTCGAGCTGCTGCGCTTGAGTTTCGCTAAGTGTCTCCGGTGCCTTCTCATCCGGCACCTCTATCATCTGTACCTTGGCATACGGGCCAAGCCGCTTTACATATTCCGTGATTCCCTGCACCAAATATTTTTCCTTCAATTTACCTACTGTCACAATCTGTATATGCAAACAAGTCCACTCCTTCTATAGTATCATCCTCCAAACAGGAAGACATTGTAGTTTCTGCTTATGCCCAGGAATTGCTTCCTTATGTTGGTGATCTTTGTTGGAATATTGCTGGATCGCCTTATTCGCTTCGCATATTTGTCCATCATACCGTACACTTTAGTTTATGGAATAATAATTGGAGCATATTATCAATCTTTAGTGTAGGCAAGAAACAACCAACCTTTTCTAGGTTTATAGCATAAAAACTCTTTACCTGCACCCTCCCCCTACTATCAGTTCGGTCACTTTCATTCCTCTATATAAGTAGCTCTCCATAACCCCTAAGGTATGTAATAGTTACCAATCGAGATGCTTTAGTTCATACAGAGTGTTGATTGCGATTCCACGTTCCAATCAACTTATTTAAATTTTTTGTCTCAATTGAATTACGTTATGCAAGTTTTCAAGTTAGCGAAACAATCTTGTTTATCTAATTGTTCGAGATGCTAAATCTTAATCTACCCTAACATCCCAAATTCGATCTGCATCCCTGCCTTCCCTTTCCTATATCAGTCAATATGATCCTTCCCTCTTCTTACATTACACATTTTAAATTCCTTACCACCACTTACCACGTTACACGTGGAACATGTTGCCAATTGCCTTATATAAAATAAAAAAGGAGAGCTTACGCTCCCCATAGACTGGTGAGAAACCCTATAATGACAAAATAGCTATATAAAACAGAAGTGGATTATTCCTAGACCTGGGCCTATCCTGCCAGCGTTCGTCCGGAACAATCTTGCGTGAACTGGGTGTCTCGATAAGTTCGGAGAGCCAACGCTCTCAAAACCCACTTACCGCATGGGACTATTTAGCCAATTTATCCGGTTTACTCCTTCATCACAATCATTTCCTCTACCATTATGAAGTAGAAGATGCAGAGGCTTTGCCCCCTGCGAATGCCAGCAAATCATCCGCTAATGGTGGAATAGCCACCGTCTGTCCTCCGCTGCGCATAGAGGCTGCCGCTGCACAACCGGTGGCTACGCTCATGCGGCCCGCTAGCGGGTGAGCAACCGGTTCAATGCCGTACTGAATCATGTCAAGAAATTCCTCGCAGATGACCGGGTCAGCCCCTCCATGAGTCCCTTCCCCGGTTTTAATATCATAAGTTTGGTCAGATAAATCACGCCATGCACCCGACTTCCGGGTCTTTACCCAAACTTTTCCGTCCGGCTCCGAATTCTCCATTCGGCCTTCTGTCCCGATAAATACATAGTTACGATGATAATCTGGAGTAAAGTGGCATTGTAAGTAAGATGCTTTGATACCGCCCTCCAATTCCATGATCACCATGTTGTTATCTTCCACATCTATTTCCTGGCGGAATGCGCATTGGGTCCGTTCGTTAAACTGTGCTTCCGGACATGTCCGCTGCCGTTCACATTGCGGGCAGGTCAGGTCGTTCGGGGCATCACCGCCGAAATAATCAAGACTGCCGAATGCGGAAACTCGCTTCGTATAGCGGCCTGTAATCCAATGGATGATATCAATATCATGAGACCCTTTCTGCAGCAGCAATGACGTCGACTTAATCCGCTCCGCATGCCAGTCATGGTAATAAAAATCCCCTCCATAACCGACAAAGTGCCGTACCCAAACGGCTTTGATCTCCCCTATAGTACCGGACTCTACAATCGCCTTCATCGTACGAAACATGTTCATATACCTCATATTGAAGCCGATCATGAGCTTCTTGCCCGATTCTTTCCATGCCTCCAGGATACGGTCGCACCCTTCCGTTGTAATAGCAAGCGGTTTTTCACAGAAGACATGCTTTCCCGCTTTCAATGCCTCGATTGCCTGCTCTTCATGGCAATAATCCGGTGATGTAATTGCAACCGCATCAATTTCTGGGTTTGCCAGAAGCTCCCGATAATCAGTTGTCAGTTGCATATTATCTGTATCATTGTCTGTACCAAACTCTTGCCGGAATTTCTCCAGTGCCTCCGGCCGTAAATCAGCCGCTCCTGTGATAACCGAGCGCCCATCCGGCTGATGCCAATACCGGGCCAAAA
Organism: Paenibacillus larvae subsp. larvae; assembly: GCF_002003265.1. Taxonomy (NCBI): domain Bacteria; kingdom Bacillati; phylum Bacillota; class Bacilli; order Caryophanales; family Paenibacillaceae; genus Paenibacillus; species Paenibacillus larvae. The sequence continues at coordinate 3,263,132 of NZ_CP019687.1, read as the reverse complement.
AACTCCGCATTCCTAGTCCAATCATGCCTATCCTTACAGGTTTATTCTTCTTTCCCTCCAATTTTTTCTCCCCTTCCATTTCTACTTCTTCATCTCCCATCTTCCATCACCTTCGTTTTGATTATCCGTTCCCCCTCCCCTTGATCCTCGTCCGAAAAATCTTACCGGAAACAATACCTTCTCTAACATGGTACAGTCTATTCAAGAGGATTGTTCAAAAGTGAAGACTTGGAAGCCCTTACAAAATCTCAAATCAAATATTATAATATTCGTTATCCCAGCTCTGTGAGATAGCGGGTCGCCTCCAGTGCCGCTTTCCGGTGGTCCCAAATGGCGATGTTTATCCCTTTCCTTTCTTTTCCACCGTAAAATACGCTCGGAATTCCGGATTGTTCGACCATATCTATTAGAACATCATCCATGTCCCCTGTAATCAGGATACCATCCGTCTCACGGACACCTAAAAATTGCTTCAGCCTATGGAAATCATCCGGTATCGCCTTGATATTCATGAACAGCAGCCGATAATCGTGTAAACCTGCTGTCTCCTCAACAATGTGAAGATCTTCCATGTACCGCGGGTCATCTGTCTCCCGGTTGTATAAAAGAAAACAAAGTGTAGGCGGGGATACTTCCTTATCCCGATAGCCAAGCTCCTGGGCCGCTTTTAAAATGCGTTCCCGGGTTTCCTTCGAAATCGTACTGCTTGGCGTATTGTTCAGCACGAGCGATACAGCCGTGCGTGAGATGCCCAAGTAATCGGCAATATCTTTCTTAGTAACGGACATGGCAAGCTTCCCTTCATTTTACGTTATCCTGATAATAAATCGCGTTATATTCCTCTTCATTATAGTACAATTCATTATTGCGTCAAACAGCCTTCCCTCTTCCTTACCTTCTTCCTTCCCTTCTTCCCTTTTCCTTTTTTCTATTTTTTTCTCTCATCATTTTCTTTTTTCTTCTTTCATTTTTCTTCCTCTCTTGAAGTCCTTGTCCCCACTCTCCCCTTCACTCAGAAGTAGGAACCCGCTAAAAATAAGCTACACAAAGATTAAGCAGGCATAATTGACGGACGGCAAGTGCCGGTATTTTGAGGGAACCCTCAATTGAGACAAGACCCATAAAGCGCATGAGTGCATGGAACATATTGAGTACCTGGGGCACTTGAAGCACTTGAATTTTTCGAAAAACTGAACGAATGGGATAGTGGCACTAAGCAATTCAAAAATAGAGATATATCAAAAAAAGATTAATAGTGGACTAATAAAGGTTAATAAAGGCTAATAACGTTCAATCGCCGTTCCTACCCGATCCGTCCCTACACCGATATTGCCGATCTGATTAACAGCCTGCTCAACGACGGTTGTTCCATTTTCCTCTTGCCCGGCTGCCTCCTGGGCTACCTCGGAAACCATGGACGCGGTTTCGGCGATTTTCACAATACCTTGCGCCATATCGTTCATGGATATCGCCACTTCTGGACCCGGAAGCGTGGGAATTGGCGCTTCGGCAATCTGGCGGATGGAAGAACCGATCCGGTTAATGCTGCTTTGCGCCCTATCCACACCGGAAGAAACGATTTCTGTCGTTTTTAGTACCCGATCGGATGACTTCGAAACGTCTTCCACCAAATGCTTTAAGTGAAATACTGTCTAGTTAAAGTCTTGGGACAGTACGACAATTTCGTTCTTCCCCTGAACATGGGTCGTTTTCGTCAAATCTCCTTCCGCCACTTCTTTCACCGTTTGATTTAGTTTATGAATAGGACGGACAAACCGTGCCGCAAATACATACACGAATACGATTGTGATCACTAGCGCAACCAGGGAAATTAAAACCAATGTAAAAGAAAGTTTTGCAATTGGAGCATGGAGTTCTTGAATCGGCGCCGTAACAAATACCCCCCAGCCATAAGAAGAGCGTAGGCTGCTTTATACTCCGTATTATCTGGAAGATTCCTTTAGAAAAAATTCGAAAAAAGAAAAAAACCCCCTTCCACAAGGAGGTTTCAGACTTTTGACAAAGTCTTTTTGCATTTATCATCACAAAAGGTTTCGCTTATACCACCAGATATCGGGCCTCACCATCACACATTTCACAATGTGCAGGGGGATTCCATGCCGGGAACTGCGTAGTTTTCAAATCCACAATATCGGGCGCATCTTCATACTCATCTAGAAATTCATCAATAGCAATGTCCAGGTGTTCCTGGCAAACAACGATCATGATCTACCTCTTTCCTGTCTAATTTCTTGCTTTACGCATCTTTCTGGCTACGTACATCACTTGGCCTCTCCGGATTCGCTTAATTGAACCGTAGTGGTCTGTTTTTTCCCGTCCCGGTAAAACATCACTTCCATAGGGTCTCCAATATGTTTTTGCAGATACAGATACTTGCGCATCTCAACGGTCGTATTAATCCGTTTGCCATCCATTTCAACGATAACATCCCGGGATTTCAGCCCTCCTGCTTTGGCAGGGCCGGACGCCTCAATCACAATCAGACCGGTCTGTATTTCCTTGGGCAGCTTCAACACGCTGCTTCCGCTTACCGATTGCAGCTGCTGGGTTGCTACTCCAAGAAAAGGTCGTTTAACCTTATGCTCCTCATCCAGCAAACTGTTCAAAATAGGCTTCACATCATCGATCGGAAGGGCAAAACCAACACCCTCCACACCGGTATCCGATACTTTCAGGCTGTTGATGCCGATGACTTTGCCATCCAGGTCCACAAGCGCCCCTCCGCTGTTTCCCTGATTAATGGCCGCATCCGTTTGGATCACTTCCATTTCCCAATCCGGTACACCGTCACGGGCTAGTGAGACCGGAATGGTCCGTTTCGGTGAAGAGATAATTCCCCTTGTCACGGAAGGAGCTTCCCCCAGGCCAAGAGGATTGCCAACAGCAATTACCGTTTCTCCCGTTTTGACCTGATTGGATTCGCCAAACTCCGCGATACTTGAAAACCCGCCCCCGTCAGCCTCCAGAACAGCCAGATCGGAAATATGGTCTTTGCCTATCACTACGGCCTTCTTCTTTTCTCCGTGTTCAATGGCCACTTCAAACTCATTGCCGCCTTCGATAACATGATTGTTCGTAACAATATGCACCTTATCGTCGGATCGTTCGAACACAACGCCCGAACCGACTCCACTTGCTTCAGCTACATCATCCTTCTTTTTTTTGTTTAAACTTGTAACACTGACTACGGACGGCCTGATTTTCTCGGCAGCATGAACAACCGAGTCACTGATTTGTCTTTGCGTGTCTTTTTGTAAAACCCCAGAAGGATTTGCCACCGGATTGCCAAACGGACGAAAAACCAGCAGCAGTAACAGCATAACTGCCGCTCCGGCAGCAGCGGAGATCAGAATCAGCCGCGTGTTTCTGTTACGGGAGCTGCGTACCTTGGGAGGCTGTTGGCCTTTTTGCTGCATCTGCAGCCAACTTCTTTCCATCCGCTTCGTGGAAAAAAAATCATCATCAAACAAAGACATAGGACTCATCCCGCATTCAATTTCCTAATCTGCTATTTTTCTCTCAATCTTTCCGTAAGTAGAGGAATGTTTATCTTCTTCCTGGTCTACACTAGTACTAGCTGTCCCAATCGTTTCTGATTCTATTGAAATTACCATTTAATTAAGGAGTGAAACGTCCAATGAATAAGCCCTATTCCCCCTGGAACGAAGTCGGCATCATAGCCAAACTGGCCGATATGAAGGAAACACAATACCAGCAGGCTCTCCTGCTCTCTTCAGTAATCGATCTCTTAATGGAGAAAGGTATACTTACCCAGGATGAATTAGCTAGAACCGCTAAACATCTGGATAAGGAGCTTACCCTGCACTTAGATCATCCCATTCCGTAGGACGGTCAAAATAAGTATCCATCAATCGGATATTTTTCTCTTTCAGACATAAGCCCTTGTCCTGCACTACGGCCCGGATTGTCATCCTGGCAAGATCCATCAGGTTATGATCCCGGCTTAGGTGGGCCATATATACGGATTTTGTTTTTTCTGTAAGTATATCACAAAGGGCCTCGCCTGCAGCTTCATTTGACAAATGCCCGATATCACTTAAAATTCTGCGTTTGATATTCCAGGGATAATGTCCTACCCGCAGCATTTCAATATCATGGTTTGTCTCTAGAATTAACGCATCAGAATCTCCGATCTTATCCTTCACTTTGGAGCTCATGTACCCAAGGTCGGTAGCAATGCTGAGCTTACGGCTTCCCTGATAAAGTATGTAGCCAACAGGTTCAGCAGCATCATGGGAAATTCCGTAAGACTCAATCCGGATGTTTTCAAACTCAACGGATGTTCCGGTTTCCATGAAACGCTTATGTTCATCGGTAATAGTTCCGATATATTTATCGAGCTGTTCCCACGTTTTCTGATTAGCGTAAATAGGCAGCTGATGTTTGCGGGATAGGGCACCAAGCCCTTTGATATGATCCGAATGCTCATGAGTAACAAAAATGGCATTCAGCTCCTGTCCTGATACTCCGCGTTCCTCCATCAGCTGCTCCAGCTTCTTTGCGCTAAGCCCTGCGTCAACGAGCAGCTTGGTTTCTCCTGTATCTACCAACACCGCATTTCCCGTTGACCCGCTGGCCAGTACGGTAAAGCGAAATGACATGCTTTCTGCTCCTCTCATTTCTTCAAAATGCAGGCCCTCCGTATAACTATCTCTCGGATTTGTCCCCATTTGTTCCAATTGTTTTTTCCGGTTCTTTCGATTCGGCATCCACAGCACCATTAAAAGCATGGATATAATAAACGGAGCCTTTGCCTGTCGTTACTCTCCAATAGGGAACCATGTATTGTACCTGAGAGTTAAACATCTGTCCATGATACCCCAGTCTTACATCATTGATTGTACTTCCCTCCAGCAAATATTTCTCAATCAAGGTCCGGAGGGCTACATAAGCAGGAATAACCTTTTGTTCCTCTTTTTGTCTGTCTCCTTGTTGAACATCTACATAAGCCTGCTTATAGCTGACAATCTCTCCGCCTCTCTCATCCAGTTCGAGCCTCACATCAAAGAGAGGCAGCTGATTATACATCTGATTCAGCACATACACTCCCTCTTTACTGCTCACCGGATCATGCTGATAAGCATCAAACTTCGGTATTTCTGTTATAGTCTCGCTCTCTTTCTGATCGAATTTTGAAAGGATCGCATTCAGCCGGATCGGCTGCTGCAGCATCACTTTTTCATTTTTAAACTGATCATTATAAGTGACCGTAATCTCCCTCAGCCTGGGGGTATCCGTCGGAAGTACAGCATTCAGCTGAATATTCTTGCTTCGCAGGAGTTTATTGGTCTCCTCCAGCATATCACCGGGGAGATCGGACCCGCTACCATTCCCCTTGAGAAGCTGGTAGCCAAGCACAATATTCAGCAGCAGAAAAGCAATGATCAGAATTGATTTGGCCCGACTCCAGTCCACAAGTTCATCTCCTTATCCCCGTCTTTACAGACTTATTTTAATGGTTCAATCGAACCGTCCTTCCATTGCACCATCCATACCGGCATCATGGTAAAGCCATTCTCACTATATTCCGCCTGATAGGCGACAAATACGTTCACGATAGAAAGACCCGGCTTTTTCGGATGGGAACGGATTCGTTCCTCCAGATCTTGTCCGCCTTGCAAGGTTACTGCTTCTTCCCGTTTGGGCTGTGTCATGTCAGTATTGATCATAGACCGCTCATAATTGGATATAATTCCTTTTTGAACGGTAATCCGAATGATCCCGACTGATTCAGATTCTTTGGCGAATATCGGGACGCCATCCAACATGATAGCAAACTCAAAGGTTTGGTCGGAGTACGAAGGGTACGAGGATGGCTTGACCAATTTGTACCGTCCGTTCCAGCCTCCGTGCTGATTAATAAATCTGACACCGGCCTGCAGATTCTCGTATGCATCGTTCTTGGCTTCCACAGGAGCAACCGGATCCGAGTAGATCATCCAGCGCTGGTCACTGGTGATTTGCAAACCTTTCTTCCCGTCCGTATAGATTTGGGAACCGTCACGTTCCGTCAAATTCCGGGTAATAATCGGATCTACAAACAAAGTGCTCTTTAGCTGTTCAGCTGTAAACTGGACCATCTGGTATTCCTTTTTACTCAAGGTTATTTCTTTATCAGGCAAATAGAAATCGCCCGAAGTCGAAAGATGGTAAGGCATGCTCTCTTCCTGATAAGCAATGAAGCTGTCACGGTCATCCGCTGAAAAATCCTTGGCTGAGAAATCGGAGCGGTTCACCTCATAAAGAGGGGTAGTCGAATCTGGTGGAAACAAGAGGGTCTTTACCGTTTGCTTGTCTTCTTTCAAGTAAATGAGTATAGTCCCGATTAACGTATTTTCCTGGGGCATGTCCCCCTTGAATTGAAACATTTTTTGCAAAATATTAAGCGAAATGCCCTGGCTAAACCTTAGTTCTATACCGGGTTGTTTGGTCCTTGCATCCTCCAGGCCGGATGCGGTAATCCCTTGACTTATACGACGAACATCCTCGAAGGTACGCCCCTTGATTTTATTGCCTATAGAATAATATTTGGCAATATTCGGGTACAGAACTGTATGTGCCTGATTTCCTAGATGGAGGACAATCTGGTCCGGAAAAAGTAAATCCTTGGTTTCAACTGTAGAGCCCAGAGGCTCCGTTTTAACATAATCATTTTGCGGGATAGGATCATAATTCGGATTGCTGTAGGAGAGTACTAATGTCTGAAGCAAGCTAAGTCCGACCAGAAAGGCAAGAACGGTTGTCTTCACTTTTTCCATCATGCCCGATCCTCCTCCTCATGATGAACCGGAAGTGTAAACGAAACCCTGGTTCCCACGTTATATTCAGACTCCAATTGGATGGATCCCCCATGGGCTTTCACTATTTCCCGGGCAATCGACAAACCTAGACCGGTTCCGCCCATATTGCGTGATCTTGCTTTGTCCACACGGTAAAAACGCTCGAAAATACGCGATAGATCTTTTTTCGGTATCCCTATTCCTGTATCTTCGACAGAGATTTCTACCCAATCATGATCTAACCTGTTTGCTTGTATGCGGACTATCCCCTCATCAGCAGTATATTTAATCGCATTGGACAATAGATTATCCAGGACTTGGTCGATCTTATCCCGATCTATTGAAATGCTGCCAACTCGGGCATCCACACTTACATCAATTCTGATTTTCCGTTGTCTGGACTGTACCGCAAAACGGTCAGCCACCTCTTCCAGCATATCGGAAATGTTAGTCGGTGTCTTCACCAGTGTAGCCTGATTGGAGTCCAGCCTGGATAAATGGAGAAGATCTGTAACCAGCCTGATCATTCGCTCTGTTTCGTTCCGGGTAACACCCAGAAAACGTTCTGATAGCTGAGGGTCCTCAATAGCACCGTCGCCCAAAGCCTCCAAATAGCTTTTTATGGTAGTAAGAGGGGTTCTGAGCTCATGGGATACATTAGCGACAAACTCTTTCCTGGATCGCTCCAGCTTCTCCTGTTCCGTCACATCCTGAAGAACGGCAATGGAACCTGTTATTCCTTCTCCCCTTCTATGAATGGGGGTAAAGGTCACCCTGACCCATATTTTCTCATCCTCATCCAGCTTGAGCTCAAGAAGAGTGGTGTTTTCATGCTGGGAATATTCTGTCACAATTTCCTGAGAGATCCCAAGAAGCCGGGATAAAGGTTTGCCAAACCACTGTTCTTCCTTTACCTGCAAAATCTGCTTAGCCCGGCGGTTCATGACAATAACCCTCCCGCTATCGTCCGTCGCGATCACACCGTCATTCATATTGGCCAGAATAGAGGAAAGCTTTTCCTTCTCTTCTTCATTTATGGACAAAGCCTCTTTCAACCGGTTCATCATAAAGTTGAATGTATGTCCAAGCTGGCTGATCTCGTCCTTACCGTAGACCTTAACTTGCTGATCAAACTTTCCTTCAGCCGCTGCTGTCGCTTGTCTGGTAATTTCCTTTATCGGTTTCGTAATAGTACTGGATAGCGTAACTCCAAGAACCCCCGTTAAAGCGAGTGCAATTGCCGTACCTACGATCAGAATCTGGTTTATGCTGGTCATTGTTTTGTATAATTCTTCCATCGACGATACGATGTATACCGCTCCAACAGGCCGGACGTCGCTGCCAATAGGTTTTGCCAGCACCATCTTCCGGATGCCGTCAGTATCGGTAAAAATCCGCTGATTATCCCGAATTCCTTGCAGCGCCAAGGTCACTTCCGTCTGGGTATTCTTTTGACCGACCAGGTTTTTATGCCCTTGTACGGAGGTAGTAAGTACCTGCCCGTTGCTGTCAATAATTTGAATCTCGGTTTGTGAAATCGCAAACAGATTGTTTACCTCACCCAATTCCGCTTCCAGCTTCTTTTCATCCGTTTTTCCTTTTTGAAAGTCGTCAAATTTCTGCTCCGCATATATGGAGATCAGTTCCGCATTCTTGCTGCGGGCTTCGATAAAATCATTTTTGTAGTAACTCTCCAGCGTCCGGTAAAAATAAACACCAATCAGCTGCATGGCAATCAGAATAAGCAGTACATAGATGATAATCAGCTTGGATTGGATAGATTGAAAGAAGCGGATATTCTTCATTTAGAATCCTCCGCTTTTGCCACTCCGCATCATGTAGCCAAGGCCTCTGCGGGTTACGATATATTCCGGTTTGCTTGGGTCTGTCTCAATTTTTTCACGCAGACGCCGGATAGTCACATCTACCGTACGTACATCTCCAAAGTACTCGTAGCCCCATACCGCCTGAAGCAGATGCTCCCGCGTCATGACCTTGCTGGGGTGCTTGGCCAGATAATAAATCAGTTCAAATTCACGGTGGGTTAAATCCAGAGGATCACCGTCTTTATAGACTACATACATATCAGTATCAATAAATAATGTGTCCAGCCTGATTCCCTGGGGTTCTTCCTTCGCCACTTCCGGTGCGGCTTCTGATTTAATCTGCCGGCGCAGATGGGCCTTCACCCTGGCCAATAGCTCTCTTGTTCCGAACGGTTTGGTGACGTAATCATCGGCTCCCATTTCGAGCCCAAGGACCTTATCGATTTCTGTATCTTTAGCAGTTAGCATAATAATAGGCGTGTTCAATTTGCCCCGCACTTCTCTGCATACATCCATTCCATCTTTTACAGGCAGCATCAAATCAAGCAAAATGAGGTCCGGCTTTTCAGAAAAGGCCAGTTCCACAGCTGTTCCGCCATCATAAGCGCAAATGACTTCATAGCCTTCTTTTTCAAGATTGAATTTTAAAATATCCGCAATCGGCTGCTCATCATCTACAACCAGAATTCTTCTTTGCATCCGTTCTTCACCACCTGTCTGCCTGTAACTTGGCAACTTTCTTTGTGCCATACTTTTTATTTTATCATAATTCTGTATCAAGCAGAAACGCCCCGCGTTCTTTACGGGCAGGATATTGTTTCCTCCCAAGATAAGACCTTCAAATTAAGGTTTATACTTTCTTATCTTTAAAAAGAGACTTGAACGTCCCCGGATTTGGGTTTCCGTTCAAGCCTCTCTTCTCCAGTTATTTCATTATTGAGCCAAATATTTCAGAGGATTTTGCAAATCCCCATTCAGATGAATCTCAAAATGAAGATGGACTCCCGTGGAAAAACCGGTACTGCCCATCATCCCGATTTTTTCCCCTTTTTCTACAATACGCCCTACGGACGTATCAATCTTGCCAAGATGCATGTAAACTGTCTGAAATCCATTCGTATGATCCATGATAATATAATTGCCGTAATCATGGCGGCTGCCCGTATTCACTACTTTACCGTTATCCGCTGCCATAATAACCCGGTTTCCTGTCATATCAATTCCTTTGTGCATCTTGCCCCAGCGCTCCCCGAAAGTGCTTGTAATGCTTGGCGACAGTACAGGCCATATAAATTTACCGGTTCCTTTGCCTTGACTTTCCTTGGTCCCTTTTTTAATCTTTTCAGTAACGGGGTTCTCCAGGACATCTTCCCGGATAACTTTTTCCTCAATAATCTGACCGTCTACTTTGGTTCGTTCAATCGTTACCTGTTTCTTTCCGTCTTTGCCTTCAACAATCACTTCTTGTCTTCCTGCCATTGTGGTATCATCCCAGATAATTTCGGTCTCGTGCCCGATCTTCTCCGTCTCCGTTACTTGCTTAACGGTTTTAACCGAAAGAAGAGGGCCTTCCCTGTCCCGGAGCTTCGTCATCATCTTTTCCTCCCCCATGACAATACCGGGAGGCACCTGAACCTGGGAAGTGCTTACTTTCTCCACAAACTGTACCTGTTCTACTTGATCAGGCCCATCAACAGAAAGCACTCCCACCTCGCCTTTTCGCCCGAAAGAATCTTTGAGCTCAGCCAGAATCCGGTCCGCTGTCGCCTGATTGTTTACATAACCAACTGTATTGCCGTCCACACGGATAGCTACCCCTTTGGCCTGTGGTTGTACCTTCTCATCAAGCACATTCAACACTTCCTGATTGCTGAACGAATTCCCGTACAGCACTTTCACTTCCTGGCTTACTTCTATTCTGGGAAGGGATATCTCTAAACCGGGATACTGCTTCTGACAGCGGTTCAGCACTTCGTCCTTATACTGCTCGATAACTTTCTGGTCAAAAGCATATCCTACTTCCTGGCCCTCCAGCAAAACCGGATACAGTTTAATCAGATGGGTACTTACCCAATATCTCCCGCCAATCAGCAGGCCTATCATTATAAGAATAGCAGCAGCTATATAGAGAACTGTTTCATAGGGATGCCGGAAATTTTTGATCTGTTTGGACCCAATCATCTTCTTCTCCCGTTTGTTTAGTAGCTGGTCAGGCATTTATTGCCGTACAAGTAACCCCATACAAAAATGGACATGACGGAGTAAACGGATTCGCCGTTTAACGAATCGGCAAATGTCTTTATAGACAGCCCGCAGCTCAATGTCCCTATCAATTACCATACCAATTCTTTCAATTTCAACAGCATCCTACACATTCTGCATCCGTTTTCATAAATTTTTTATAAGCCGGTGCAGATTTGGTAGATGAAGGAAGTATTTGGCATATGATGGGATTAAAACGGGATCGGCTCACCTTCCTTTCCTTATTGGCCTTGTTTGAATGCTCCGATGATCTCCTCCACCTCTTCTTTTTTCAAATAGCCGAGCAAGATCTCCTGTACCTTGTCTAGTTCGTCTTGGGTTAACCCATCTTCCATCAGTGTGGAGATGGTATGCATCTCTTTTTCAGGTACTTTGGATGCAAATAGCTGAAAAATTTTGTCCTTCTCTTGTTTGGACAATTTTTTCTTGAATTCCGTTAATTGGTCCGGTGTAATCACAACGCGCTGATCATGCACTGCCTCTTTACTTTCGGACTGCTTCGCTCTGCCCATTGTTGTAATCGCTTCTTCCTCTTCCGGTTTTTTCTCTGCGGAATTTTGCCCGCCGTCACCGGGAATAGCGGATGGGGTCGGAACAGGGCCTGTTGGAGCCGGAGTTGGAACCGGAGAAGACTTTTGGGAAGCTTCTGCCTTGTTCTTTTCCGTACTCTCTTTCTTTTTGTCCTTGGATGTAACTATATTCAGTTCCTCACCGATTCTTTCGGCTAACCACGAGAATTGAATCTTTTGGCCTAAGGGCAGATGAAATTGTTTAGCCGCATCTTCGATAACCATATTGATGATAAGCAGTGTAATACACGTCGAAATCACCAGTACCATGCCTGCCATTGCCACGAATTTGGCGAGCCAGATTACCGCTCTCATGCGATCTTCCTCCTTGCTTTTCGCCAAAGCTTAGTTGCCGTTAACTTCCAGTATCGACGAAAACAAGCGGAATCAATCCTTTTCTGCTTATAATGCACAAAACAAAAAACACCACTTCCGCAGTTGAGTGGAACGGAAAGTGGTGACCCTTAGGGATTATATCTATTTGAAGTAAGGGCTGCTATAAGGAAAAGGACCTGCCTGAAGAAAGGACAGCCTGTACCTTTACGGAGTGGCCTGGAGTTTCTCCTTCACTTTGTCCGGCAATTCTTCTTTCTTCACTTCATCGTAGCTGGTTACTACTTTCTTGCCATCCTTATCTTTCATATAAAGGCGTAGATATGCACCCTGTTTAAATTGGTCTTCTCCAAATTTAGAGAACGTTAGCTGAATTTCTTCTCCCTTTTCGTTATAAGCCGGGAGCGTATACTCGTACTGTTTATGTTGATTATCCAGTTTGCCCTCACCTTTAATTTGGGTGTAAGCCTGATCTTTAAACATTCTGTTAAAATCGCACCCGGTCAACATCACGACAACGACTAGGAAAATACCGATATAAGCAGTATATTTTCTCATAGTTTATTTACCTCCTTAGCACTTCCTATTTGTAGTTTAACAGTTTTCCACTCTTTTTATGATCGATTTTCATTACAAAATACGCCTGAACCTTACATTTATGTCATAGTAGATGAAACAGCAAAAAACCCCGGCACTTTGCAAAAGGCCAGGGTGAAAGAAAAACGGTAGCTTATGCGTAAACAGGGCGCACCAGATTTGTTTGTTCCCGGTTGCGTCCAACAGAGAAAATAGCGATCGGAATTCCGGTCAGCTGGGAGACGCGCTCCAGGTAATGACGTGCGTTCTGAGGAAGATCTTCTAGATTGCGGACTTTCGATAAATCCTCGTTCCAGCCTGGCAGTTCCTCGTAGACAGCCTGGCATTCCGCAAGCATCTTCAGACTTGCCGGATAATGGGTAATCAGTTCCCCACGATACATATAGCCCGTACAGATCTTTACGGTTTCCAGACCTGTCAGCACATCGATGGAATTCAGGGAAAGTCCTGTGATTCCGCTGACACGGCGGGCATGACGGACTACAACACTGTCAAACCAGCCCACACGGCGGGCGCGTCCTGTGGTTGTTCCATATTCATTGCCTTTCTCACGGATATAATCCCCGATTTCATCGTGAAGTTCGGTTGGGAATGGACCGTCGCCAACCCGGGTAGTATAAGCCTTCGCTACCCCGATGATTTGGTGGATCTTCGTAGGCCCAACACCGGAACCAATGCAAACGCCGCCGGCAGTCGGATTAGAGGAGGTGACGAACGGGTACGTCCCCTGGTCAATGTCAAGCATGACCCCCTGAGCCCCTTCGAAGAGCACACGCTTGCCTTCATCAATGTTATCATTCAAAACTACGGATGTATCGGTCACATACCGGCGAAGTTCCTCTGCGTAGCCCAGATATTGCGACAAAATTTCCTCTACATCCAGTCCTTGTTTACCGTATACCTGCTCAATGAGTTCATTTTTTTCTTTTACCATATGACGAAGTTTACGTTCAAATTCAGCAGCATCCATTAAGTCTGCAATACGGATTCCGTTACGGGCTGCTTTATCCATATAACAGGGGCCGATGCCTTTTTTGGTGGTACCGATTTTGTTCTCGCCTTTGCGGTCCTCTTCCAGCTCATCCAGCAGAAGATGATAAGGCATAATAACATGGGCGCGGTCACTGATCTTCAGATTATCGGTAGAAAAGCCATTACCATGGATGTATTGAATTTCTTCGATTAAGGCGACCGGGTTGATTACCATCCCGTTTCCGATTACACAGATTTTATCCTTATAAAAAATACCGGACGGGATCATATGAAGTTTAAATTTCTTACCATCGATCAGGATGGTATGACCGGCATTATTACCTCCCTGATAGCGGGCCACAACTTCGGCGGACTCCGCAAGAAAGTCGGTAATTTTCCCTTTCCCTTCATCTCCCCATTGTGTTCCGACAACAACTACTGTCGACATAAAGCACAACCTCCGTTATATATTGATGTGTGCACCTGAATATTTGTCTTTCACTCAATTCCCGTAATAAGTGTAGCAGTAGCTGAAATCAAAGTCAAATAAAAACGAACGATTCTATTAGTCATAATAGAATCGTTCGTATATTTAATTACTTGATAGATTAGGCAAAGCCGGCAGCCGCTTCCTGATGTGTACGGTCCAGACTAACAAACTTGTTATAATTTTTAAGAAAGGCCAGCTCTACTGTCCCGACTGGACCATTCCGCTGCTTGGCTATAATAATCTCGATGATATTTTTCTTTTCGGTTTCTTTATCGTAATAATCGTCCCGATACAGAAACGCTACGATGTCGGCATCCTGCTCAATCGAGCCGGATTCCCGAAGGTCTGACATCATGGGACGCTTATCCTGCCTTTGTTCAACGCCCCGACTGAGCTGGGAAAGGGCAATAACAGGGACATCCAGTTCCCGGGCTATCTGTTTCAAAGTACGGGAAATTTCTGATACTTCCTGCTGCCTGTTGTCTCCTTTTCCCCTTCCTGAGATCAGCTGCAAGTAGTCGATGAGAATCATCCCCAGTCCTTTCTCCTGTTTCAGCCGGCGGCATTTGGCCCGAATATCCGCTACGGTGATACCTGGGGAATCGTCAATATAAATATTCGCTTCCGAAAGAGCACCGATCGCCATAGTGAGCTTTTCCCAGTCGTCACTTTCCAGAAAGCCCGTACGCATCCGTTGGGCGTCCACATTAGACTCGGCACATACCATACGCTGAACAAGCTGGGCCGCCCCCATCTCCAAGGAGAAGATCGCTACGGTTTCCTTGGCCCGTACCCCGACATTCTGGGCGATATTCAAAGCAAACGCCGTCTTACCGACAGACGGACGCGCTGCTACAATAATCAGATCGGACCGCTGAAAGCCTGATGTCATTTTGTCCAGATCATGGAAACCGGAAGGAATACCGGTCGTTCCTCCTTTATGCGAATAAAGAAATTCGACGCGCTCGAAGACCTCCATTAGCACATCCCGTATTGAAACAAAGCCGCTCGAAGAGCGGCGTTGGGAAATTTCCAGAATGCGCTGCTCCGCATCATTGAGCATCAGACCTACGTCCTCACTGCTTGCATAGCCGTTGGACACAATCTGAGTCGCCGTACGGATCAGTCTGCGCAGCATTGATTTCTCTTCAACGATCTGCGCATAGTAATCCACGTTGGCAGCGGTAGGGACCGCATTGGCAAGCTCGGACAAGTAGGTAACACCACCTGCTTCCTCGAGCTCCTGCTTGTTCTGCAGTCTGGCTGTCAGCGTGATCAAATCGACTGGCTCATCTTCCTGAGCCAGTTCGATCATGGCTTCAAAGATTCGCTGATGTGAGCCGCGATAAAAGTCATCGCTCGAGACCCGTTCCATGGCCGTAACCAGTGCGTCACTATCGAGCAGTATAGCTCCAAGTACGGCTTGCTCTGCTTCGATATTTTGAGGTGGCACACGATCCATCAACATTTCGCCGCTCATATCTTCTCACCTTTGCTTCATCTATTATTCTTCCACTACCTGTACACTCAGGGTTGCCGTGACGTCTATATGCAGTTTAACCGGCACACGGGTAACACCCAGAGAACGAATAGGCTCGTGAAGTTCGATCTTACGTTTGTCAACCTTAATATTTTGCTGCTTTTGTAGGGCTTCGGCAATTTGCTTGGCCATAATGGCACCAAACAAGCGGCCGCCTTCACCGGACTTGGCTTTAAGCTGAACGGTCATCTCGTTCATTTTTCCTGCCAGTACTTCCGCATCTGCTTTTTCCTGGTCTTTCCGTTTCTGTTCCGCTTTTTTCTGCTGATCCAGCTGTTTTACCGCGGAACTGGTAGCAACGGAAACCAGTCCTCTTGGTATTAAAAAGTTATTGGCGTATCCCTCAGATACTTCCTTAATTTCCCCTTTTTTACCTTGGCCTTTAACGTCTTTTAAAAATACTACTTTCATTCGAAAAGCCCCTCCTCTTCTTCAATTTGCGTAAGTACAGATTTCAGCTGCCGGGCCGCATCTTCCGTCGTACTCCCCAGTTGGGTTGCTGCATTGGTCAGATGGCCGCCTCCGCCAAGACGTTCCATTACCACTTGCACATTGAGGTCACCTAAAGACCGGGCGCTGATGCCGATCAGACCATCAGAACGCTCACCAATGACAAAGGAGGCTTTGATACCTGTCATATTTAACAATGTATCAGCAACCTGAGCAATCATCAACTGAGAATATTTGTGATTTGGCTCGGCAACAGCCAGCGCAACATGGTCATATATAATCTCAGTATGCTTGATAATCTCCGCTTTTTCTATATAAGCATGGAGATCTTCTTTCATCATCTTCTGTACAAGAGACGGATCAGCACCATGGCGGCGCAGGAAAGACGCTGCCTCGAATGTTCTGGCTCCCGTCCTTAGGCTGAAGCTTTTTGTATCCACAACAATCCCCGCCAATAGTACGGTTGCTTCCATAGTATCCATGGGAATGGAATCTGCAAAATATTGCAGCAGTTCGGTAACCAGCTCACAGGTTGAAGATGCGTAGGGTTCCATATAAACCAGTGCGGCATCTTTAATAAACTCTTCCCCTCTGCGGTGATGATCAACCACTACAATGCGGCTCGTCTGCTGCAGCAGCTTTGGCTCGGCAATCATGGATGCTTTGTGTGTATCTACGATAACAGTAAGCGTCCGCTGGGTTATGAGCGTTTGGGCTTCCTGTGGTGAGATAAACCATTTGCACAGCTCTTCCTTTCCGTCAATCATCTCCATTAATTTGGAAATAGACGGGTTGATTCCTTCTATGACGATATACCCCTCTTTATCGCTCAATTGAGCCGCTTTAAGGACGCCTATAGCAGCTCCTATTGCGTCCATATCGGGGAACCGGTGTCCCATAATGACAACCTTATCACTCTGCTTGATCAGCTCTTTGAATGCGTGAGAGATAACCCTTGCCCTGACACGGGTCCTTTTTTCTACCGCATTGGACCGGCCTCCGTAAAACGATAACCGCTGTCCCACTTTCACTGTCACCTGATCACCGCCTCGTCCAAGTGACATATCAAGGCTGGCCTGGGCCATCTGCCCGAGCTCTTCCAGACTTGACAGGCCTGAGGCTATACCGATGCTGAGCGTTAGCGGAATTTTCTGGTCCGTTGTCAGTTCCCTGACATCGTCCAGGATTTCAAAGCGGCCTTGCTCCAACTCTTTCAGGGAAACCTGGTCCATCAGAATTAAAAAACGGTCCGAGGAGGTACGTCGAAGATAAATCCTGTGTTTATGGGACCAATCAGTAATCAAGCTCGTTACTTTGGCAAGTAAAATGCTTCTTGTCTGATCATCAACAGCCTGGCTGATCTCATCCAAATTGTCCAGCATCACCAGCCCTATAGCCAGCTTTTCTTCCTCATACCTGATTTGAAGGTGAACCTGATCCGTAATATCACGGAAATAAATGAGCCGCTCATCCTCGTTGGACCTGACTTCATAAATTCGTTCATTTATTTCATAACGGATCATCTCGTCGGCCTTGAGGCTAAGACCAGGAAATAATTCCCCCAGTTCCTCATGAATAACCGACTCTTTTCCAAGCATACGCGTTACATATGGATTATTCCATTCTACTTTATGATCTTCATCGTAAAGCAAAATTCCAACAGGCAGCTCTGTAAGGACTTCACTTCCCGCTTTTTTTACGCGGTAGGACAAAGTGGAGACATACTCATCCAAGTCCTCCCGAAAAACACTTTCCGCTTTGATCGAGAAATAGAACAACACAGCGGTAACAAGCAAAAAAGCTGCACCGAGTACCCATTGGTAGATGAACATGATCAAAGAGATCCCCAGCAATAGGCCGTACGTCCACAAAATATATTGGCCGTGCCAACGCTTTAACAGGTTTTTCGGCATGTTTACACTCCCGGTACTTAACGTTTATTCATTCTTTCCCGGATCGGGAAGGCAGCATCAAATACGCCTATCAGGCTATAGACTACCAATAAAATCGGAAAAAACAAGACGAGCGCGACAATACTTAGAACAGGTATTACCTTATTCCATTTGTTTCTGTTAGCCAGATAAAAGAAAAAGGAAATCGCTTGTACGGCAAATGCCAGCATTAACAGCGGCATCAGATTGACCAGGATAGCGGACAGCATCGAACCCAGTTTAACCGTTAAAAACATATTGCAAAGAAATGCAATAAAGTAAAGCCAGACAAATGACTTCGGCAGTCTCCAGTCTTTTACCGGTTTCAGGCCGGGGATAGTCTCCCCGGTACGCCTTAAATAAAACCGGCTTATTCCATGTGTTAAGAAAACGAAATAAAGCGAGAACAAGATCAAATCAAGCGGAAGCATCTGAATCAGATAATTAATATACCAGTCTTCCTGGCCAGGCTGAAGAAAACCTCCCATAGCAGGCTGAACAGCCTTGAGGTATTCATGCATAAGCTCTTTGAATTCGTTGATGAAATTAAAACCGAACGCATAGCCAATGACCAACGTAAGCAAAAATTCACCAAGAAGCATGGATGTACCGGCTGTAAGTACCGTCCGCGCAGAGGATTGTTTTTTATACAACGTCCCCATAACAAGAACCGGCGGCAGGAAGAACAATGCAATAGCGAGCACGATCATGCCCTGCCAACCCAGCAACAGGTTTACAATCAATAAACTGATTACATAGGTCACTACAAACGTCTTCGTATTCAGCTTTACAAACAAAATCATGACAGGAATCATCACTAAACTGAAGGTTAAAGCCATGAAAGGAGTAACAAAGGACAGCAGGACAATGATATAGACCAGTGCCCATGCCAAATACGACCAATTTCGTTTTGCCAAGCAATTCACCTCTGTTTCTTTAAGCAGTGTTCTATGCATTTTCAGTGTTTCCATTATGAGTGCATCTAAACTATTGGAATAGGAAGAGGCCGCTCTTCTGCACCCTATGTATTTCCGTCCCCAAGCAGAAACGGCAGCAAATAAAATCTTATGCTTCCTTAATGTCTTTCAAAGAAAGAGACTTTGGTTTCAATTATATCACAAAATAAATATGCCTGCGCCGTAGCAGCCGCCCGGTTAAATATCCGGAAGGAGCAGCTCTTTTCAAAAAAGAAACAACCTTATGCACAGGCTGTTTCTTGGCGGAGTATTATGATGTCGATGATACAAAAGGGGGAGTTATTCACATGTGTATATCTTAGTTGACCAATCTGTTGTTATCCCGTTGGGGATAGCTTAAGTTTTTACTGCCCCAGCCCTTTCATATAAAATAGCTTATACCATTTGATTTTGAATTTGGATTTGACTAAACGCTGACCGGAATCTGTTTGCTGCTGGCTCTTGGATTTTAATTTGGCCATTAGCTGCACGTCCCTAACCTTATTTTCTTTGCGGAGCACCTCTTCCTTGGCCTTGTCATTATTCATTAGGAGAGGTTTCGCCAGCCTTTCCTTTGTATAATGCGTTATCTTCTTTTTATAATGGAAAGGAAACTCCAATGCCTTCATTGTCGTAAATCCTACCGTCGCCAGGACAGCTATGATCAAAAAAGACATCCCCACTTTTTTCATGCGCGACATTACTTGTGCACTCCTTTAACCCGTTGTTTTCTCTCTATCCTATCCTATGTATTTTAGTCTACCGGAACTTGCTCCGTTGTACCATAGATTTAAATTACATTAATATTACGATCTTGTAAGGTTAGACGTTTCAAACCATACAGAAGAAATTTTAGATGGGAAATTCCTATTTTTACCTTTTTGTACTATAATACATTGTATTATTAAGTAATGTTGTTCATGGGGTGATCAGTTACTTTGGATGTTGAAAAGGAAATATTAAAAGGATATGTGGAAACGATCCTCTTAAGTCTTTTATACAAAAAAACCTATTACAGATATGAAATGCAAAAAGAAATAAAACGGCTTTGTAATGGTAAAGTTGAGTTTAAGGAAGCAGCCGTTTATATCGCTTTAAAAAGATTGGAGAAAAACGGATTCGCATCTTCTGCATGGGATGATTCGTCCTCCGGAAACCGAAGAAAACAATATGGTATAACAGACAAGGGAATAGGACGCCTAAGGGATAAAATTGAGGAATGGGAATTTTTCAAGAAACAAATAGATCTTTTTTTAGAAGGAGTTAAATGATGGTGGGAAAAATTCGGATAACTTGGGCAGTTAGACAAATTTCCCTGCGGCTGGCTGAGCCTCGCCATGTAAAGAAAGATTTTGAGGGAAGAGTTAATAGCCGATCTGAATCATCAAGTAGCGGATTATATCAAAAGAGGGGTTCCTTTAAGGCAGGCTGAAAAAAAAGTCATCAGTGGGCTGGATGAATCGTTATTGGAACAATTAAAAGATATCTATCGAATGAAACGGTTTGTTTATAATTGGATTTTGTTCATTGCTTTACTGTTTGGATTTTTGGGATTGGGTATCATTTTAGCTTATCATCACACAGATAAGCATACCTATCAACAAGAACAGAAAGTTTCAATAGGCATTCATACTCTCACCCAAAATATAAATATGGAAACCATGGGACCTGAATGGAATAAACCGGTTCGGGATCTGGTAGAATTAGTAAGGCCATAAAGCAATATTCTTCTCCAAGAGAAGACTGGATTATGGCTTGAAGAATTGGCTACACCCTATATTTTATTTACACTTTCCAGATTTAATGTTGATATTGTATCCATAAAGGGAGGAAAAGTACCCTTGGATCAGTGGTCTATTCCAATTGACATACTCCCTATATTTGAATATGTTAAGCCCTTGCTACAAAATACCAAACCAATATCATCCGTAAATTTTTTAAATTACGATGCAATACTATTTTGTGGTGGACACGGAGCTATAGTGGATTTTCCAAATAATCCATATGTAGCAAATTTAATTCTTAACATGTATAGGAATAGACGTATTGTTGCAGCGGTTTGCCATGGAGTAGCTGGCTTAGTCAATGTGAAAGATGAGTATGGTTCATTTTTTGTTACTGGTAAGCGTATTACCGGGTTTACAAATGAAGAAGAAAAAGCAGTGCATCTTGCAGACAGGGTTCCCTTTCTGTTAGAAAGTAAATTAATTAAAGAAGGTGCCTTATTTTATGAAACACCAATTTTTACATCACATGTAGTCGTTGATGGAAATCTAATTACAGGCCAAAATCCCCAATCCAGTTTAGAGATAGCAGAAACCATTAAACAATGTTTATAGATGGCTTATTTTTGTGTTCTTGTGAACATGGCGTTAATCCCCATCCCTGGCACGATTATCTCATAATCCCATAATGAAGCAGCCAACCGCCGACGCCAGAATCGTTGCGATAATACCGGCTTCTTGAGGAATACCGGCATCCATCAGTATCGAAGAAATATCAATAATGATATAGACGGCCGCAAAAAAAGATACCGTACCCGCTAACAGCTCCCGCTGCCAATCACTTGGGGTGAGGCAGGAAGCTGGATTAGATGAAGTATTTCCCTTTGCATGCGATGGTATCTGTTTCTAGGAGTCTGTCCGACAAAACAGGGAAGTCCCTATCTCGCGGCGAATTCGTATATGGGCTCATAAAATTCATCCGTCGGACAGACTCATAGGTAGCTTAAAAAAGTTTGATACGCCGATAGTTTTTAAAACAAATTCGGTTTTGTACTAGAAATGCTTCACTTATCCAAAACAAGAAAATGTGGGGATGTTGGACTTTTAATTTCAAAAAAAGTGGCTCCCGATAAATTCAGGAGCCACCTTATGATAGCATAAAGCTATTATGAATTAAGACTACTCAGTTGTATACGGAAGAAGCGCTACTTGACGGGCACGCTTAATCGCGATAGTCAGCATACGCTGATATTTCGCAGAAGTTCCGGTTACACGACGAGGAAGAATTTTACCACGCTCGGAGATAAATTTCTTCAGCGTATCGATATCTTTGTAGTCAATATGTTTAATTTTGTTAGCCGTGAAGTAACAAACTTTTCTGCGTTTACCGCCTTTACCCCCGCGGCGAGGAGTAAATTTACGCTCTGGACGTTCTGGGCGTTCGCTGCGCTCTGGACGTTGTTCTGGAGCTTTGTTTTCCATATCAGTTTTCAGTCCTTTCTACTTTAGAATGGCAAATCATCATCTGAAATATCAATCGGCTTGCTATCATCGAGGAACGGATCTTGCTGTTGTGATCCACCGCTTCGGCTTCCGCCACCGTATCCTGCATTAGAATAAGACCCTTCGTCGTTATTGCGGTTTCCGGCATTATTCGATTCAAGGAACCGCACATTATCAGCCACAATTTCGGTCACGTATACTTTGCGGCCCTCATTGTTCTCATAATTACGCACTTGAATTCTTCCTTCTACCGCCGTCAAACGGCCTTTCCGCAGGTAGTTGGCACAAGTCTCAGCCAGCTGTCTCCACGTCACGATATTAATGAAATCTGTCTCCCGCTCACGCGTTTGCTGGTTCATATACGGACGGTCTACCGCCAGGGTAAATTGGGTAACAGCCACACCGGATGGAGTGTATCGCAATTCCGGGTCTCTTGTCAGCCTGCCGATCAGAATCACACGGTTAAGCAACGTTCATCCCTCCCGATGAATCAAATTACTTGGCTTAAGCTAATTAAGCTACGTCATTTACGATGAGGTAACGAATGATTTCGTCAGAAATCTTCATTACACGATCCAGTTCCTTCACTACTTCTGGTTCAGCAGTGAAATTGACAAGGACATAATGTCCGTCGCGGAACTTTTTGATTTCATACGCAAGACGGCGCTTACCCATAACATCATGCTTCGTAATTTCACCACCGTTGTTCGTGATGATGCCTTGGAACTTCTCTACAGTAGCTTGGACTTGATCCTGTTCAATGTCAGGACGAATAATGTACATGATTTCGTATTTGCGCATGGTTTCACCTCCTTTTGGACTAACGGCCCCTATCCTTAAATAGGAGCAAGGAGCGAGAATTTTTATTTTGAAAAAACTCGCACTCAAATACTATACCAGATTGCCCTGTTCATGACAAGTATATACCTGAAGCTGGAAACAGCAGCATACATGGTTTTCCCTTCAAGAGGTCATGCTAAGAAACAACGGAGGTGAAGCAATATGGGTGAAAAATCCCAATTCGTGCCCGGAGACAAAGCCCCTAATGATGGAGAATACATGGAGATTGGTGAGAACGCGTTCCATATGGGGATTAACGACCCTCAAATCATTAAATTGAAAAAAGGGGACCCTTTCCCCGAAACATCCAATCATAACCGCAAGTGGAAGCGCAAGTACAGGGGCTAAGAACGATGAGATCCTTTACCTGGTTATGTACGTTGATAGGAACTATTCTTTGCCTTATGCATTGGGCAGGACATAATTACGATCCCATGTATATGATATTTTACGCCCTTAGTATTCCGGCCTGGATCGCCCCTCTTTTTACCGATATGGTTGATATTGCCCTATGGAAAATGATGATTATCTACCTTTTTACCGTTTTGACTTGGGGAGCTAGCGGCTTTCTGATTGACTGGCTTGTTGCCAAACAGCGCCGCGGTCAACTGAGATAAATATTCACTATATGGACAGGGAAATGATCTTTCTTTGCCCTATTCATAAAATATTGTTCTGCCAAAAGATAAAAAGACGGTCTCCTAAAAGGAGCCGTCTTCGCTTCTTATGTATGGCGGAAAGAGTGGGATTCGAACCCACGCACGGCTTGTGCCGCCTAGCTGATTTCGAGTCAGCCCCCTTGGACCACTTGGGTACCTTTCCTCAGACAGTGCCAAAAAAGATTATATCACAGGGCTGATTGTTTGACAACTAACCCTCTCTTCCTTTACTTGGTCCACCTATTCTTTTCCGTATCATTCTAATTCTGTTCTGAATCTGTTTTTGAACGGAGCACTTTTTTTAGCTTGCTTTCAAATTTTGCCCGGGGAATCAGTACGCTGTGCTGACACCCTATGCATTTAATCCGAATATCCATTCCCATGCGGATAATCTCCATTTCGTTAGTTCCGCACGGATGGGGCTTTTTCATCTGTACAATATCCCCGAGTTGATATTGTTTCTTTTCCATATTATTGGGCAACCCTTTCTCCTTTTATATAAGTTACTGATTTGGGATATGGGATTTCGATCTCATGATCATCAAACCTTCGTTTCACTTCCATAAAGATCTCTCTGGTCACTGCTGCCTGGGTGTTAGGCACACATTCTGCCGTCAGGCGAAGTTTTACTTCCGAGGGGCCAAGCTCCTGTACACCCAACACTTGAGGCTCTGCCAAGACATTCCCGTTTTTTTCATAGATTTCCTTAACCAGCTGATTCAAGACTCCTATCGCTTTTTCCGTGTCAGATTCATAAGCGATTGAAACATCTATGACTGCCAGCGAGTTGTAGATAGAGTAGTTGGTAACCTTCGTAATGGTTCCGTTCGGAATAAAATGCACCTCGCCGGTCCAGCTCTTCAGCTTGGTTACCCGGATCCCGATCTGTTCAACCGTCCCCCGGAAAGTATCAATTTGCACGATATCACCTACAGCAAACTGATCTTCAAAGATTATAAAAAAGCCCGTAATAACGTCCTTAACCAAACTTTGGGCTCCAAACCCAATAGCTAGACCCAACACCCCTGCACCGGCCAGAATAGGACCGAGATTTAGTCCAAGCTGACCTAGGATAAGGAGAATGGCAATAAAATTAATGGTATACGTAATAACGTTGTTGGCCAATTTTCCTAGCGTATTGGTTCTTCTGGTATCAAAATTAATCCTGCTTTGTTTTTGAGCCTGAACCATGTGGCTGATAACTTTGGTCAAAATACGGATAAGAATTCGGGCTACCATATAGATCAAAGCAATTTTAATAACAATAAATAGCACGGCCATTAAACGGTCAGGGTCCAAAAAATAGGCTTTTACCGAGTCCAGAAAACTCTGTAAGGCCTTATCATTGATTGCCAAATTCATAGAGAGTTTCCACCTCTCCCTTTCCAAACATATCACAAATTATTTTTTCATCTTAACATACTTATGCTCTTTTATGAAATAAACTCCTTTCAGTTCCACTTTCTCCCGAATTATAATCTCCTTCACATCGGGTAGGTTTTCCGCAGGAAATTCCAGAGACAAAGCACAGCCCGCTGTAATTTCTTTGGGGGTTGGCCGCATATCGTTATCGATCCCCGCATAATCCAGCAGCATTTCTGCCCGAAGAGCCTGCTGGGTGGAATCAAATGCCATCAGCATTCTTTCCTCCATCTTCTGCCTCCTCTATTTCAACCTCCGGCAAGTATATTTTCTCCTTGCCATCCGTATACTAGTAAAAAATAGGAACCCCATTCTGGAGGAAATCTGCATGAAGTCGAAATCAAGCATGGGAAGCTCAGAACATCCTGCGGGCTCTCCCGTTAAATGGCTTTATTCCGATCCTGAGACAAGCCCCCGTCTAACCGGTCATCTGGTTAAATCGTTTTCCAGACTGCCATCCTATCGGCCTATTGTTTTTATATGCATAGGGACGGACCGTTCTACAGGAGATGCCTTGGGCCCTCTGGTGGGGTCCCGCCTAAAAAAATATAGCAGCAAGGCCTATCATCTGTTCGGGACGTTAGATGAGCCTGTACATGCTATGAATTTAGGTAAAACTATCACCGCTATTGAACAATCATTTACGAATCCGTTCGTAGTCGCCATAGATGCATGCCTCGGGCAAGTCTCAAGCGTAGGCTGCATCCAGTTGGGAAAAGGGCCATTAAAACCCGGAGCCGGCGTGAACAAGCAGCTTCCGTCCGTTGGGCATATGCACATAACGGGAATCGTAAATGTGGGTGGTTTCATGGAATATTTTGTTTTGCAAAATACACGTCTCCATCTTGTTATGAATATGGCTGAGACTATTTCAGATTCCATTCATCAGTCTTTTCTTGAGATGGGAAATGCCTCTTCTACATCTTTTGTACAATTTGATGGATAACCTGCTTTTCTTCCGGGGACAGCGGATAAGTAGACTCGCCTTTTTCAACTGGCTTGGCATATACGTACGCTTGTTCCCTGCTATGAAGCCCTGTTAATACCAGTCCATTTAAATAGTCGTCCAAAATGGCAATCGTAAAGCTCTGATTACTGCCGTTTTCAGCAAAAGCATTATAGCGCATGACCTCCACTTGCGTCTTCATGGATTTCATTTTTTCCGTAATTACAGCAAGCTTTTGGACGACTTCCTTTCTTTGTTCCTCCTGATAATTGAGGTTTTCCTGAACCAAAATAAGCATTTCCTCCAGATTCATACCGCTCGTTCCGTTGATCAGTTTCTGATAATTTTTCTTCATGTTATTTAACTTGGCCCATAAAATCAGTACGATCAAAATAAAAATGAAGAAAAGTGCCGCAATTGCTATTAACAATAGATCTGTTGTATTAAATTCCATATGTTTTTCTCCCATGCTAAAAATTTCCATCACCCATACTGCTGACTTATCTCCTGTACAGCACCAATAAACGTATTCACTTCCTGCTCAGTAGTAAAATAACCTACACTTGCCCTTATAGCCCCTGTCTCGAAAGTACCCGCCGATTCATGAGCCATTGGAGTACAATGGAAGCCGGCGCGCACCGCAATATGAAAAGACTGGTCCAAGATAAAAGCTACCTCCGAGGCATCTGCATACTCCAGATTAAAGGCAACAATACCGGTCTTATCCTCTCCCGGCTCCGGTCCGAATAGCCGGATACCTTTTATTTGCATAAGTCCGGTCATGAGCTGTTGGGTGAGTTCCCACTGCCTCTTATGGATAGCTTCCACAGTTTCCTGCAGAACAAATTGAATTCCCTGATTAAGCCCTGCCAGACCAACCGTATTCTGTGTTCCGCCTTCGTACCGGTCTGGTCGTATATCCGGTTGATCCAGGCTTTCCGATTGACTCCCGGTCCCCCCATGGAAGAGAGGTTCTAGTGTAAGTTCCGGATGTATGTATAAGCCTCCGGTTCCCTGGGGGCCAAGAAGACCTTTGTGTCCTGGAAAAGCCAGTAAATGAATATTCATTTTGTCTACATCTATGGGAAGGACCCCTGCACTCTGGGCAGCATCTACAAGAAAATAGACATCTTTACGTTTACAAATGTCACCTATTTGCTGAATAGGCAGAATAGTCCCTAACAAGTTAGAACTGTGGGTTGCTGCTACCAGACGGGTCTTTGGACAGATTGCTTTGTCCAGTTTGTCTACATCCACATATCCTTTCGTATCTGTCGGTACATAAGTAACCTCTACCCCAAATTTCCGCTTCATATATTCAAGCGGTCTGCGCATTGAGTTATGTTCAATACCGGTTGAAACAACGTGGTCTCCCGGCTGCAGAAACCCTTTTATCGCGGCATTTAACGCATGAGTAGCATTCAGGGTAAACGATATGTCATTCGGGTTACGAGCACCAAACAGCTTAGCCGCATGTCTACGGGTATCAAATAGGACCCTGCTTGCTTTAACCGCCAATTGATGACTGCCTCTGCCCGGATTGGCTGCATATTCCTGCAGACATTCTGCCATGGCTTGAAGTACGGCAGGCGGTTTGGGCCACGATGATGCAGCGTTATCAAAATAAAGAACATCCATTTTATTCTTCTGCTCCTTCACAGATATAGCATACCCGCTGTCTTTTCCGGTTACAAAAAAGCGGGATTAGGGGATGCTATAGGGATCAAACGGAAGAGACCTTTCCTTGAAGCATATCAAGCAAACGTTCCAAATCATCGTTGGAATAATACAGAAGCTCAATCTTACCCTTATTCTTTTGATGTTTTATTTTTACAGTTGTCCGGTACACGTCTCTAAGCTGATCTTCCACTTGTTGGATGTACGGATCTCTTTTTTTATCTTTTGATTTTTTCTTTGCATTACCGCTATTCCCTTCCAATTTTTTGATTTCTTCTTCCAGTTGTCTTACACTCCATTGCTCCCTAATGCAAGCATCGGCTAGAATCTGTTTTTTCTGATTATCTTTAACCCCTACGATTGCCCTTGCATGGCCCATGGAAAGCGTTCCACGTGAAACATGCTGTTTGATTGAATCCGGGAGAGTCAATAATCGAAGGAAATTGGCAATATGAGAACGACTTTTCCCAACCTTGGCTGATAATTCCTCTTGCGTAAGTGAAAATTGATCGATAATGGCCTGATAGGCAATCGCTATTTCCAAAGCATTTAAATCTTCCCGCTGCACGTTTTCAATTAGGGCGATTTCCATTACCTGCTGATCGCTAAACTTTTTGACTACAGCCGGGATCGATTTTAAGCCACAAGCTTGAGAAGCCCGGAACCTGCGTTCCCCCGCAATAATTTCATAACCTTTCAGTACACTGCGTACAATGATTGGTTGAATGACCCCATGCTCTTTGATGGAGGCAGCAAGTTCTTGTATACCGTCTTCATTGAATGATTTACGTGGTTGATACGGGTTTGCTCTTAGCTTGGATAATGGAATTTCTATCACTTTATCATCATCCTCAATATCCATGGACGGAAGTAAAGCATCCAGACCTCTACCTAGCCGTTTGCTCAAGACTGATCACTTCCTTTGCAAGCTCTAAATATACTCCTGCTCCTTTGGAACGGGGGTCATATGTAATAATCGACTGCCCGTGACTCGGCGCTTCACTTAAACGAACGTTTCTTGGAATAATTGTCTGGTACACTTTTTGCTGAAAATATTTTTTCACTTCTTCAATAACTTGGATACCTAAATTAGTTCTTGCATCAAACATGGTCAGAAGAACCCCTTCAATTTGAAGAGTGGTATTAAGGTGTTTTTGCACCAGTCTTACCGTGTTTAATAACTGGCTAAGCCCTTCCAAAGCGTAGTATTCACATTGAATCGGAATAATAACGGAATCTGCTGCCGTTAAGGAATTTACAGTAAGGATACCGAGAGAAGGAGGACAATCAATTAGAATATAGTCATAGTTATGTTTTAATAATTGAAGAGACTTTTTTAAACGGACTTCTCTTGAAATGGTAGGAACCAATTCAATTTCCGCTCCCGCCAGTTGAATTGTAGCGGGAATAATGCTCAGGTTAGGGATTTTAGTTTCCACTGCTGCATCTTTCGGGTGAATATCATTAATGAGCACATCATAAATGCAATACTCCACATCTGCTTTGTTAATGCCTATACCGCTTGTCGTATTCCCTTGGGGATCAATGTCAACCAGAAGCACCTTTTTACCGAGGGAAGCAAGACATGCTCCCAAATTTACAGATGTGGTTGTTTTTCCAACCCCACCCTTCTGGTTTGTTATGGCAATTATTTTGCACAAAGTCAGTTCACCTCTATTAATAGTCTCTCAAATAAACATAGAAGAGAATAGTATTAGTTTATCATATCCTTGTCCCAGTTCAAAAGGAACTTGATATTTAATTTCCATTTTCCACCGACTATCTCCTTCTTTTTTTGCTTCTTTTCTATTTCAATCCATTTCATGAAATCATAGGCGGATAATTTTCATCGTTACTGTCAAGATCAGGTTTTACACAGATCTCTAAGTTATTGACACCGTACATATTAGTCCTCAAACTTATTTTAATACCGGTTCAATCAATTATGCAAAAATGCAATCAAGGAAATAAACCATATCAATAAAATAAAAAAACGGCTTGCGCCGTTTCGAACGTGTAGAGAAAGTATATCCAAAGAAAGGGGAAAGGTTTTGCTTCGGTACTGTTCATTCCAGGGGATCTGAAAAGGAAATTTTGCCGTAATTCCTCGGAATGAAGGGCGCACGCTGCCGCTCTACAGCGAAAACCTTTTACCTGTAGACGATGAATTCGTAGACTTTCTCGACAGTCTGAAAACAGCTTGCGCCGTTTTATTGGTTTAGACGGAAGTATGTCATAATAAATGTAGTAAAAAGGTTAACTTCCCTTTTTTAACGTTGTTTTGGTATTTTAATCACGATTTCATAATGATCCTCGAAATCTTGTTCAGCCGTATCAATATGAAGTCCGGAGTTCGCCACCATTTCCACTGATTGGCGAATCGTGTTTAATGCCAACCGTACATCCTTTGTATATGAAACTCTTTTTCTAGTTTTCTTCTGCTCTTTGTTAGCTTCCTTGATAAATTGAACTCGCATTTCCGTTTGCTTTACATTCAATTCTTTATCTATGATTTCGGACAATAATTTTTCCTGTTGCTCAGGCTTATCTAAGGAAAGCAGTGCACGCGCATGTCTCTCTGTAATACTTCTGTCCATCAAAGCCTGTTTAACAGGTTCGCTTAAGTTGAGCAAACGGATTTTATTGGCAATAGTTGATTGGCTTTTTCCTAATCGTTGGGCCAAGCTTTCTTGAGTAAGATGATGCATTTCCATTAACTGCTGGTAAGCAGATGCTTCCTCTATAGCCGTCAATCCTTCACGTTGAAGATTCTCGATTAAGGCAATAGAAGCTGCCTGGGAATCATTAAATTCGCGAATAATCGCCGGAATAGTATCCATTCCCAGTTTCTTTACTGCTCTTAGTCTGCGTTCTCCGGCAATCAGCTCAAATGTATTATTTCTAACACGTACAACAATAGGCTGAATAACCCCATGGGTCCGAATCGTCTGACAAAGCTCATCAATACGTTCATCATCAAAAACTGTTCTTGGTTGATACGGACTAGGGATAATATTATTTACAGGTATATGCTTAACCTCGTCGGTAGACGATGAACGATCCGTAAAACCAAAAAACTTAGAAAGTTGTTCTTTCATAGATTAAGTGACCACCCAATTCTTCTCCAAGTATTTGCGTTACCATGAAGAAATCAATTTTCAAACAGAGACCCCCTGTTGATCCCATCCCCCAGTTAGAAGAATCTATTACTAGTATTCTCTATACAAGCAGAATCTCCTGCCAAAAAATCCTTGTTTGTGAAAAAACGGGAATGTTCCACGTGAAACACAAGTACTACAATTTGACTAATGGATTTTTCACAGGTGTCCCTGCTTTACGAGGGTATTTCTTCGGCGTAGGACCTTCCTTTTTAATTTGGACAAAATGACGAACCGAATGCTCAATAGGTAGTTCCATCCGATCTAACTTCACAAATTCGGCTTTCAGTTCTTTTAAACTGTAAGCCGCTTCTTTCATTTCATTCTCTGTTTCCGACCCCTTCATGGAAATAAAAAACCCCCCGGTTTTGTAAATGGAAGGCACAATTCATTTAATACAGCCAGCCTTGCTACCGCCCTGGCTGTTACAAGATCATATCTATCACGGTGAGACTCCAACCTTCCGGCATCCTCCGCCCTGCTGTGAACACATTCGACTTCCTTAAGCCCCAACTTGTCTATTAACTGGCGTAAAAATAAGATACGTTTATTTAACGAATCAACGATAGTAAGTTGAAGATGCGGAAACATAATTTTCAGAGGTATACCGGGAAAACCCGCTCCTGATCCGATATCCGCCATCCTCTCCACCTTATTCATATCTTTGAAAAATGACAAAGACAATGAATCGTAAAAATGCTTTACGTACACTTGTTCCCGTCCGGTAATAGCAGTGAGGTTCATCTTCTCGTTCCATTCCACAAGTTCTTGATAGTAATACTCAAATTGCTGCAGCTGCTGGTCCGAAACGGAGATCCCTTGGTTCCTAAGAAGTACTGTAAACTGTTGTTGTACCTGGTCCATATTCTTTACCCTCTTCGCGCAGCAGTTACTTGATTATAGTGTTCCAGATAAACAAGCAGAATGGAAATATCCGCAGGTGATACTCCGGAAATACGAGAAGCCTGGCCAATGGAGATAGGTCTGATTTTGGCTAACTTTTGTTTGGCCTCTGTAGCTATACCATGTATTTCTTCATACACAATATCATCCGGAATCAATTTCTTTTCCATCTTCTTAAGGCGCTCAACTTGAGCTAATTGTTTCTCACTATATCCGGAATATTTGATCTGAATCTCTACCTGTTCCTTCATCTCCCCATCTAACTCCAGAGGCGAAGGAGACATTTGTTCAATATGGCTGTACATAATTTGGGGCCTTCTTAGAAGGGACAACAAGTCCACCGCATTATTTAACTGGACAGTCCCCGCTTCTGCAAGAAGATCTTGAATGAAAGCTTCCGGTCGCACCTTGGTTGTTCTAAGCCTTTCAATTTCCTGTTCGACCTTCCCCTTCTTATTCAGGAAAGCCTGGTACCTTTCTTCCGTAATTAGACCTATTTCATATCCAATAGGGGTTAATCTTAAATCTGCATTATCATGCCTTAGCAGCAACCGGTACTCAGCACGGGATGTTAATAAACGATACGGTTCATTGGTACCTTTGGTTACAAGATCGTCGATAAGAACCCCAATATACCCTTCCGACCGGTCCAGAATAATGGGTTCTTTACCTTGTACCTTCCGCGCCGCGTTAATCCCGGCCATAATCCCTTGACCCGCCGCCTCTTCATATCCGGATGTTCCGTTAATTTGTCCAGCGGTAAATAATCCTTCAACCAGCTTGGTTTCAAGTGTGGGTTTTAATTGGGTTGGTATTACGGCATCATACTCAATGGCATAACCTGTTCTCATCATTTCTACACACTCAAGACCCGGGATTGTCCGAAGCATACTCAACTGGACATCTTCAGGCATACTGGTGGATAATCCTTGCACATAATATTCCGAAGTATATCTGCCTTCCGGTTCAAGGAAAATCTGGTGTTTCGGCTTATCAGCAAAACGGACGATTTTATCTTCAATAGAAGGGCAATACCGTGGGCCGGTACCCTCAATAACTCCTGAAAACATGGGAGCCCGATGCAAATTTTCCGTAATCAGTTCCTGCGTTTCCGCAGAGGTATAGGTTAGCCAGCATGGAAGCTGTTCTTCTTTCACCGGTTCTCTGGTTTCATATGAGAAAAACTCAGGCTCCGCATCTCCCGGCTGAATTTCTGTCTTGGAAAAGTCAATGGATTCCTTATGCACACGGGGAGGTGTTCCTGTTTTGAAGCGGACCAGTTCAAATCCCAAATTACGTAGCGATTCCGATAGTTTAATGGAAGGCTGCTGATTATTAGGACCACTCTCGTACATCAGTTCTCCCATAATTACTTTACCCCGCAGGTAGGTTCCTGTTGTTAAAACAATTGCTTTGCCGTAATATTCAGCGCCTGATTTGGTAATTACCCCTTTGCAGACACCGGCCTCTACGATCAGTTCTTCCACCATTCCCTGCCTCATCGTCAGGTTAGGTTGTTTTTCTATTGTTTCTTTCATGGTTTGCTGATACAGAAATTTGTCGGCCTGAGCACGCAAGGCATGAACAGCGGGTCCTTTTCCTGTATTCAGCATCCGCATTTGAATATAAGTTTTATCTATGTTGCGCCCCATTTCACCCCCGAGGGCATCAATCTCTCTTACTACATGGCCCTTCGCAGGACCTCCAATGGACGGATTGCAGGGCATGAACGCTACCATATCAAGATTAATGGTAAGCAATAAAGTGCTGCATCCCATACGGGCCGCGGCTAATGCTGATTCACACCCTGCATGGCCAGCTCCGATGACAATCACATCGTATTCACCAGCTTGAAATCCCATTATTGTCGCCTCCTTTATGTGAATTATTTTCCTAAACAGAACTGAGAGAAAATCTGGTCAATTAAAGACTCCGCCACGGAATCCCCGATTATCTCACCCAGCTGCTCCCAAGCAGCACGTAAATCAATCTGAATCATATCAATTGGAACGCCGTTCTCATTGGCTTCAATCGCATCCTGCAAAGACTGTTTAGCCTGCTTCAGCAGATGGATATGACGAACATTGCTTACATAATTCATATCCCCGCTCTCCAGCCTTCCTTCAAAGAACAAACCGGAGATAGCCTTTTCCAGATCCTCAAGGCCTTTTTGCTGGATAAGAGAAAGCTTAACCACTTGTTCCTTCGGATATAAATTGCAGATGTCTTCCAGATGTAAACCTAACGGTAAATCCGTTTTATTAAGAATAATCAGGGTCTGTCTATCCTTCAGTTGGGACAACAGTCGGAGCTCCTCTTCCTCCAACGGCTCACTGCTGTTTAGAACGAGCAAAATCAAATCGGCCTCGGACAAAGCAGAACGTGATCTTTCCACACCAATTTGTTCCACAACATCAGTCGTTTCCCGAATACCTGCTGTATCCAGCAGTTTGAGCGGAATTCCCCCAACATTGACATACTCTTCAATAACATCACGAGTAGTTCCAGGAATATCAGTCACAATAGCACGATTCTCCTGGGCAAGTGCATTCATCAAAGAAGATTTTCCTACATTCGGTTTACCTACTATAGCCGTCACGATACCTTCTCTCAGAATTTTCCCCTGCTGAGCTGTATGAAGCAAGAAATCTATCTCCTGAATACCTTTATTACATTTATCCAGAATAAGCGCGTGCGTCATTTCAGCTACATCATGTTCCGGATAATCAATATTTACTTCAACATGTGCCATTAATTCAACCAGTTCCTGGCGAATTTTCCGGATTCGTTTTGACAGAATACCATCTACCTGTTTGAGCGCAATCTGAAAAGCCCGGTCCGATTTGGCCCGGATCAGGTCGATCACGGCTTCTGCCTGCGTTAAATCGATCCGTCCGTTTAAGAATGCTCTTTTTGTAAATTCTCCAGGTTCGGCCAGACGTGCACCCTGATCCAAAAGCAGATCCAATACTTTCTTAACGGATACGATCCCCCCATGGCAGCTTACTTCCACAACATCTTCAGTTGTGAAGGACCGGGGTGCCCGCATTACCGTTACAAGCACTTCTTCCACTTTATGTCCATCGGTATCCACGATATGCCCATAGTGAACCGTATGGGTCTCCGCCTCAGTCAGTGGAGTACGTGACTTGAATATTTTGTTCACAATTGCAATGGATTCGTCTCCACTCACCCGAATAACCGATATCCCTCCCTCACCAAGTGGTGTAGAGATTGCCGCAATTGTTTCTTTTAGCATAAAAAACACCTCGCACGGTTTAACGGGAAGCCAATTTTTTAAAAATCAGCGAAAGGCCCCCAAGGATGAAAAAAAGCAATGACGCCCGGACTTGCAGGGTCATTGCAGAATGGTTATCTCAAAGCAATTACGACTCTACGATTAGGCTCGTCACCTTTACTGTAAGTCTTGACGCTTGGATCATTTTGCAGCACGGTATGAATGATTTTACGTTCTTGAGCATTCATTGGCTCAAGCACAACCTCCCTCTTCGTCCTTACGACCCTCGAAGCAAGGCGATGAGCCAAATCCTTCAGCGTCTTTTTTCTGCGGTCGCGGAAGTTTTCCGCATCCAGAACAATACGCACATGCGAAGAGGAATACCGGTTGGCTACAATGTTAGTTAAGTATTGCAGGGCATCCAGAGTTTGTCCTCTTTTTCCGATTAAAATTCCAAGTTCAGAACCCTGCAGGTTAAATAAAGCACCGTCTTTATTTCTAGTGTGGTCAATTGTTACCGATACATGCATGGAGCGGAACAATTCCTCTAAGAAAGAAATCGCTTCTTCTACGGCATCAGGGATATATTCGAGTTCTACCTTCGCGTCTTTGGAGCCGATAAGTCCAAACAACCCCTTGCTTGGCTGTTCCAATACGTGAACATTGACCCGATCCTCTGTAGTATTCAACTGAATCAGTCCAGCTCTCACTGCATCTTCAATTGTTTTGCCAGTAGCGACTACTTTTTTCATTTAGATCGGCCACCCTTATTTTGTTGTGAATTTTTCTTACCTTTTGGCTTACTTTCGTTTGCAATTGCTTCGGCAGCAGCCTCATCCTTTTTCTTTCTATTATCTCTTCCGTACAAGAAGTAATTTTGAGCAATGGTAAACAAGTTGCTGTATATCCAATAGAGCGGTAATGCGGATGCAAAGCTCATGGACATGACGAAAATTAGAACCGGGAAAATGAACAGCATGGATTTCATCTGCTGATTCATTTGGGCAGACATCGTTTTCTGTTGGAGATACGTAGTAATTGCTGCAATAAGCGGAAGGATATAATAGTCGTCCTTCGCCCCTAATTGCAACCATAGAAATGTATGCTCACGAATCGCATCATTTCTCATGATGGCCTGGTAAAGTGCAATCAGGATTGGCATCTGAATCAAGAGAGGCAAGCATCCTGCCAACGGATTGACTCCATGCTGCTGGAACAGCTTCATAGTCTCTTCCTGCTGCTTTTGAGGATTATCTTTGTATTTTTGCTGCAGCTTTTTGATTTCAGGCTGAATTTCCTGCATACGCTTGGAACTTCTATACTGTTTTAGAGTTAGCGGCAAAACGATAAAACGGATAATGATCGTCAGGATCAAAATTGAAATACCGTAGGAATTACCGAACACACCAGCAAACCAATCAAGGGACCAAGATAACGGATATATAAAATACTTGGTAAAGAACCCCCCATTTACTGGATCAATAGGTTGGTTAGGGCTGCTACAACCGGCCAATAACAAGAATAAAAGAAGCAGCGGAGTTATTTTATAGAATCGACGAATCAAAACAGGGTCCTCCTAATATTCATTTCCATTCTAAACTATACCATAATCTGTGCTGACAAGGAAACAAGATCAGTCCGTGTTTTTCCGTATTTCTTTTGAAAGAAACGACTTCATAATTCCTGAAATTCGCCTTATCTTGGAACCCGAACCCTACTCTCTTTAAAAACGAAACCTTTTTCCTCTTCAAAGTATCCGGATGCTGCAAGATAACAGTTCGGTTCAACCTGGGGCTATGATTTCTTGACTTTTAAAAAAGAGGCCTTTCTAAACACATGAAATAAGCTTTTTTCTAGTTCCTTATAATTCATCTCGGCACAAGGCTTGCGAACAATAATAATGTAGTCATACCCACCTGTTATACGGTCTATATTTAAACGGACGATTTCCTTAATTACTCTTCGTAAACGGTTACGAACAACAGCATTCCCTACCTTTTTGCTGATAGAGAGCCCGAGGCGGAATTCCCCCTGCCTGGTCTTCGGCAGATAGTATAATACAAACTGATGGTTAGCTACTGATTTCCCGTACCGGTATACCTTGTGAAAATCTTCCCTCTTCGCTAATCGATATTTTTTTTCCACAGAAAAAGCACTCCAAACAAAGCCTCACTCTCGAAACGAGGTTTACGGTCTTCCTATTATCTTGAGCTGTTTCCTTCTACTTTAATCGTCAATTTAAGAAAAAAAGCTTCTTTAACGAAGCTCTTTTTCATGTGCTGCTCATTAAGAGTTCCAACCAAGAGGCAACCTTTCCGGAAACAACCTACTTGTAAAAGATAAGAAGGGGTATGCCCCTCCCTAAACTTAAGTAAAAAAAAGCCACCTCTAAGTGGCCTATCGATTAAGCACTTAATACTTTTCTTCCTTTTTGACGGCGAGCGCTTAATACTTTGCGGCCGTTCTTTGTGCTCATTCTTGCACGGAATCCGTGATTTTTCTTACGTTTTCTGTTGTTTGGGTTAAAAGTTGGACGCATCTATATGCACCTCCTCTGAGGATTTCACCCTGAAAATTTCTTTTTACATTAAATCATTTCCACCTCCAAAAGTCAATACCATACAGCTGTGGACAAGGTTGCTACGGCCGCAAGGGAGTAGTCCAGGAAACCATCATAACCGTTTTTTTCCGGAACAAGTTGTGCACAAGTTCTGACACGTTTTTTACGAATGTTGTCGAAAATGAACAGATTATCAACAATATGTAGTGGTGTTGACAAAAAATATACACAAGGTATTGAAATTGTGGATAAAATCAAACAATACATTGATAAATCAGGGTCCTTTTGATAATATATTTAGTGTTTCTGTTGTGGATATTCTCCAACACGTCTTCGAATTATCAACAACCTGTGGATAAGGTTGTGAACAATTTTCCCTCTGCTCGGATATGTCTCCTCTTGATATTCTGATTATTGTGGATAAAAACGACAAGTTTATGTGTAATCTGACATGCATTGAGATGACATGGCTAGAGCCACAATTTTTTTTATCTTTTTAAAGGAGTGAATCAGCTGTGGAAAGCCATAACCCCGACCTATGGCAACAAGTGCTGTCTATTATACAGACGAAACTTAGCAAGCCTAGCTTTGATACTTGGTTAAAATCGACAAGAGCCACCGTCTTTACTGATACGTATGTGGTTATTTGTGCTCCTAATAACTTTGCCAAAGAGTGGCTGGAGAGCCGCTATGCCAAAATGATCAGCAGCACCATCTATGAATTTTTGGGAAAGCAGGTCGAGATCAAATTCATTGTTGAGTCCGAAGAAGACCAGGTTAACCCAGTACCTGAGGCTGTACCTGATATCCCGAAAGGACCTGCTTTAGGGCAGGAAGAAAACTACAGTAACATGATGAATTCCCGCTATACATTCGATACATTCGTTATTGGCCAAGGCAACAGGTTCGCGCATGCCGCATCCCTGGCTGTTGCCGAAGCGCCCGCCAAAGCCTATAATCCCCTATTTTTATATGGAGGCGTAGGGCTTGGCAAAACACATTTGATGCATGCCATTGGACACTATGTACTAGAACATAACCCGGAAGCCAGAGTACTCTACATCTCGTCCGAAAAATTCACCAACGAGTTTATCAATGCGGTCCGTGACAATCGCGGTGAAGATTTCCGTAATAAATACCGAACGATCGATGTCCTTCTAATAGATGATATTCAGTTTATCTCCGGAAAAGAAGGAACCCAGGAAGAATTTTTCCATACATTCAACGCGCTCCATGAGGAAGGCAAGCAAATTATCATATCCAGCGACCGGCCGCCGAAGGAAATTCCCACTTTGGAAGACCGGTTGAGATCCCGCTTTGAATGGGGACTTATAACGGATATTCAGCCACCGGATCTGGAGACACGGATTGCCATTCTGCGCAAAAAGGCAAAGGCAGAAAACCTGGAAATTCCAAACGAAGCCATGCTGTATATTGCCAATCAGATTGACACCAATATCCGGGAATTGGAAGGCGCTTTGATACGTGTAGTGGCCTATTCCTCTTTGATCAACCAGGATATTACTACTCATTTGGCTGCTGAAGCGCTTAAGGATATCATTCCTTCCAGCAGACCCAGGGTTATAACCATACAAGATATTCAGCAGAAAGTCGGAGAGTTTTACGGTCTTAAGCTGGAGGACTTCAAAGCCAGAAAAAGAACGAAGGCCGTAGCCTTTCCAAGGCAGGTGGCCATGTACCTGTCTAGAGAATTAACCGATTTTTCACTACCGAAGATTGGGGATGCGTTCGGGGGCGTGACCATACAACGGTTATTCATGCTCACGAGAAAATTTCAGAAGCGGTCAAGAAAGATCAGGAACTGTATAAAATCATTCAATCGATAACAGAAAAAATTAAAACGCCTATGTAAGGTTAAGAACTTATAAACACACTAAAAAGTTATGCACTTCTCTTATATTGTTAACAAAAGCCTATGCACAATCTATTCACATGTGGATAGGCTTGCTTTTTACGGGTTTTCTTCACATATCCACATATTCAGACTCCCTACGACTATTACTAATAAATTCTTTATTATTGTATGATAAAATATATATGCGTTCTCCCGAGAAATAAGAACCACAGGAGTGAAAATATGAAATTAACCATTTTGAAAAATTATTTAACGGAATCCATTCAGCATGTGTCCAAAGCTATTTCAAGCAAAACAACCATTCCTATCTTGACCGGTATTAAAATTGACGCCGCCACTTCGGGTGTTACATTGACAGCAAGCGATACGGACATTTCCATTCAGAGTTTTACTCCCAATGAGAACGAGGAAATCGCAATTATAGAGCTGCATCAACCAGGGAGCGTAGTGCTTCCTGCCAAATTTTTTATGGAAATTATCCGTAAGCTTCCTTCTCAAAAAATTGAAATTGAAGTACGGGATCATTTTCAAACGATTATCCGTTCCGGTTCTTCCGAGATTCAAATTATGGGATTGGATCCCGAAGAATATCCCCTTCTTCCACAGCTGGAAGAAAGCAAAATGATCCAAATTCCAAGCGATTTGCTTAAGACAATGATTAAGCAAACTTCCTTTGCCGTATCAACAAATGAAACAACACCAATACTAACGGGTGTACTTTGGCATGTTCAGGACGGCAAACTCAAATTTATCGCCTGTGACCGTCATCGTTTGGCCAGCCGGGAAATAAGCCTGGACCTGGATGTGGCCCAAACCTTTCATAACATTGTCATTTCCGGCAGAACCTTGAATGAACTCAGCAAAATTCTGCCTGATCAGAATGCACTGATTGATATCCTAGTTTCTGATAACCAAGTACTTTTCAAGATAAACTCGATCTTATTCTATTCCAGAATCCTGGACGGCACTTATCCGGATACCTCCAAGCTGATCCCGCAATCGTTCCAAACGGAACTTATAGTGAATACCAAAGAGCTGGCGGATGCAATTGACAGGGCCTACCTCCTTTCCAGAGAGGATAAAACCAATATCGTCAAGCTTATTATGCTGGAAGATGAGACTATTGAAATATCCTCCAGTTCTTCCGAATTGGGAAAAGTGACGGAACAGTTAAGTCTGCAATCTTTCAAAGGAGAGCGTCTCCGTATTTCCTTTAACTCGAAATATATGCTGGATGCCTTGAAAGTAATGGATAGTGATTATATTCAAATAGGATTTACCGGTGCTATGCAACCGATTATCATTAAACCGGAAGATCAGGCAAATATTTTGCAGCTGATTCTTCCTTACCGTACAACGAATTAACGGACGAAGGAGATCTCATGAAGAAAGTAACGATTCGCACCGAATACATCACACTCGGACAATTTTTGAAACTGGCGGATGTCATTGATACTGGGGGACAAGCTAAAGCTTTTCTCCAGGAAACCGCCATTACCGTCAATGGAGAACCTGAGAACCGCAGAGGCAAAAAGCTGGTGTCTGGCGACCAGATCCGCATCGAGGGTCACGGTTCCTTTAAAATTGGACATGTGTGAGGGTGCAGGAGGAAAATGCTTTGTTTTTACAACGGCTAACTCTTCACCATTACCGGAATTACCAACACGTGGAGCTTGTAACGGACCGCAACGTGAACATTTTTGTCGGTCCCAATGCGCAGGGCAAAACGAACCTGCTGGAGTCCATTTATGTGCTTGCACTTACAAAATCCCATCGGACCCACCATGATAAAGAACTGATTCAGTGGGAGGGTGAAAGTGCCCTCCTGCAAGGGGATGTAGAGAAAAAATATGGTTCATATTCCCTTGATCTGGCTATTTCCTCCAAAGGGAAAAAAGCAAAAATTAACGGACTTGAACAAAAAAAACTAAGCCAATTCATTGGCGCATTGAATGTGGTATTATTTGCTCCTGAAGACTTGGAGATCATCAAAGGAAATCCTGGAATTCGCCGGCGTTTTCTGGATATGGAGATTGGACAGGTCTATCCCGGTTATTTATACGATTTGAGCCAGTATCAAAAAGTGCTTGCACAACGCAACAATATGCTGAAGAAGGCTTTTCCGGCGCCCTCTGCTGAACATGCCGCCATGCTCGATATCTGGAATGAACAACTCGCCCAGTTTGGTGTTAAAATTATGAAAAAACGTCAAAACTTTATAAAGAAGCTCCAAAACTGGGCTGAACAGATTCACGACGGCATCACAAATGGGGGGAGGAGTTAACAATTAGGTACCAGCCTTCCTTTGCCGTGCAGGACTTTGAAGATGAAACTGTCTTAATGGAGCAATTTATGATAAAGTTATCACAGATAAAAGACCAGGAAATAAGAAGAGGGGTTTCCTTAGCGGGTCCGCACCGTGATGACCTGCTCTTCTATATTAACGATAAAGAAGTTCAAACGTACGGTTCCCAAGGGCAGCAGCGGACGACTGCTCTTTCTTTGAAACTGGCGGAGATTGAGCTGATTCACAGCGAAGTGGGGGAATACCCCATTTTGTTGTTGGATGATGTGCTTTCCGAGCTGGATGAATACAGACAAACCCAGTTAATTCAGACTTTCCAAAAAAAGGTGCAGACGTTTATAACGACGACCGGATTAGAAAGTGTCCATTTGGATCAGTTGGAAGATGCTTCTGTATTTCGTGTGACTAGAGATGGGAGGCTGAAGTTAAAATGTTTATCCATTTAGGCGGGGAAAAGATTATCCGGTCTTCCGAGCTCATTGCTATTTTTGATTTGTCTATGGGAAAATCTTCGAAAATATCTAAGCAATATATTGCTGAAGCAATGAAAAACAAACAGATCGAAATCATCGGGGAAGAAGAGAACAAGTCCCTTGTTCTCACCCAGAGCAAGGTGTACTACTCCCCCATATCCTCCATGACGTTAAAAAAACGGGCTCATCAACTTCTGACTAACTAATCGAATTAACTAAAAGAAAAAGCAGGTGAAGGATAGAATGACTTTAAATCAAAATACGTATGATGAGAGTCAGATTCAGGTACTGGAAGGTTTAGAGGCCGTTCGTAAAAGACCTGGTATGTACATCGGCTCTACCAGCAGTCGGGGCCTTCATCATTTAGTATGGGAGGTCGTCGACAATAGTATTGACGAAGCCCTTGCAGGATTTTGTACCAAAATCGATGTAACTATTCACGAAGACAACAGCATCACCGTAATCGACAATGGCCGTGGTATCCCGGTCGGGGAACATCCTAAACTCAAAAAACCTACTCTGGAAGTCGTCCTGACCGTCCTTCATGCGGGGGGAAATTCGGCGGAGAAGGATACAAAGTATCCGGCGGTCTCCACGGTGTAGGGGTGTCCGTTGTGAATGCCCTATCCGAATCACTCGTCGCTACGGTAAAAAGGGATGGGCATATTTATCAGCAGGAATTCAAACGCGGTGTACCCCAGTATGGGGTTAAAGTCATTGGTGATACGGACGAGTACGGAACGGTAATCACTTTCAAACCCGATGCGGAGATCTTTACCGAGACAACGGTCTATGATTATGAGGTCCTTCAATCCCGTATACGGGAGCTTGCTTTTTTGAACAAGGAACTGGAAATTAATCTCAAAGATGAGCGTACGGGGGCTTCCCATTCCTACAAGTACGAAGGCGGGATCATTTCCTTCGTGGAATACCTGAACCAAAACCGCGAGCCTCTGAATCAGCCTCCCATTTATGTAGAAGGCAACAAAGACAACATTCAAGTTGAAATCGCGATTCAATATAATGATAACTTCAATGAAAATATCTATTCGTTTGCCAATAACATTCATACTCACGAGGGGGGTACCCATGAATCAGGCTTTAAGAGTGCCTTAACCCGGGTCATTAATGATTATGCCCGCAAAACGAATGTACTGAAAGACAGCAACTCCAACCTGTCAGGAGATGATGTCAGAGAAGGAATTGCCGCGATTATATCCGTAAAAATCCCTGACCCCCAATTTGAGGGTCAGACAAAGACCAAGCTCGGAAACAGCGAAGTCCGCGGAATCGTAGAGTCTTTGCTGGCAGAGAAACTCCAGGAATTTTTGGAAGAAAACCCGAGTACGGCAAAACGGATCATGGAGAAGTCCATGCAGGCGGCCAGGGCCCGGGAAGCCGCAAGAAAAGCAAGGGAATTAACAAGACGTAAAAGTGCACTGGAAGTTAGCTCTTTGCCGGGTAAATTGGCTGACTGTTCCTCCAAAGATGCCGCCATCAGCGAATTGTATATCGTAGAGGGTGACTCTGCGGGCGGATCGGCCAAACAGGGACGGGATCGGCATTTCCAAGCGATCCTGCCGCTGCGCGGTAAGATCTTAAACGTGGAAAAAGCACGTCTTGACCGGATCTTGTCCAATATGGAAATCCGGGCTATTATTACGGCTTTAGGTACCGGTATTAGTGAG
Organism: Paenibacillus larvae subsp. larvae; assembly: GCF_002003265.1. Taxonomy (NCBI): domain Bacteria; kingdom Bacillati; phylum Bacillota; class Bacilli; order Caryophanales; family Paenibacillaceae; genus Paenibacillus; species Paenibacillus larvae. The sequence goes on along the minus strand of NZ_CP019687.1, from coordinate 3,219,413 downwards.
GATTTTGACCTGTCCAAAGCCCGTTACCACAAAATTATTATCATGACGGATGCCGATGTGGACGGTGCCCATATCCGTACCCTGCTTCTTACTTTTTTCTTCCGTTACATGAGGAAATTGATTGAGGCCGGATATGTATATATTGCCCAGCCTCCCCTTTACAAATTAGAAAAAAATAAGACTGTTCGATATGCTTACAATGATAAGCAGAGAGCGGAAATTATGAAGGAATTTGGCGAAGGCTCCAAAGTGAACGTTCAACGTTACAAAGGTCTTGGTGAGATGAATGCCGGGCAGCTTTGGGAAACGACGATGGATCCAGAAAGCCGCACCCTCTTGCAAGTAAACATCGAAGATGCGATCAAGGCCGACGCTATTTTTGACATGCTGATGGGTGATAATGTAGAGCCCCGCCGCAATTTCATTCACGAGCATGCCAAATATGTAACCAATTTGGACGTCTAGCCGAATAGGTACTGAACTACAAGCCCGTACGCAAGATGCGTATGGGCTTTCAGGAGGATAGGATCATGACCGAAGAAAGTCGTTCGCAAGTTAAAGAAGTTGATATTGGTTTTGAGATGCGCAATTCGTTCATGGACTATGCCATGAGCATTATTGTCAGCCGGGCTTTGCCGGATGTCAGGGATGGGTTGAAGCCGGTTCACCGCCGTATTTTATACGCCATGTCTGAACTTGGCATAACACCGGACAAGCCGCATAAAAAATCCGCAAGGATCGTCGGTGAAGTAATTGGTAAGTATCATCCGCATGGGGATGCGGCCGTGTATGAAACCATGGTCCGGATGGCACAGGACTTTTCATTGCGTTATATGCTCGTAGACGGACATGGAAACTTTGGTTCCATTGATGGAGACATGGCAGCAGCAATGCGGTACACGGAAGCCCGCCTGTCTAAGATCGCGATGGAACTATTGCGTGATATTAACAAAGAAACGATTGATTACACACCCAACTATGACGGTGAAGAGCAAGAGCCAGTAGTTCTTCCTGCACGGTTCCCGAACCTGATGGTGAACGGGAGCTCCGGGATTGCAGTAGGGATGGCGACGAATATTCCTCCTCATAACCTGGGAGAAGTGATCGATGGGATCCTGATGCTGATCGAAAATCCGGATGTCACGCCACTTGAGCTAATGTCTGCCATTAAAGGGCCGGACTTCCCTACCGGAGCTTATATTCTGGGGCGCGAAGGGATTAGACAGGCATATTCTACCGGACGCGGTTCGGTAACTATGCGAGCTAAAACCACCATCGAAGAAGTGAACAATAAAGCCAGAATTATTGTTGACGAGCTTCCTTACCAAGTAAATAAAGCAAGATTAATTGAAAAAATAGCTGAACTTGTACGCGAGAAAAAAATCGACGGGATTACGGACTTGCGGGATGAATCCGACCGTAACGGAATGCGGATTGTGATCGAGCTGCGCAGAGACGTAAATCCTAATGTCGTTCTTAATAATCTCTTTAAGCATACCGCACTGCAATCAAATTTCGGGATTATTAATATTGCCTTGGTTAACGGGGAGCCAAAAGTATTAAACTTAAAAGAAATGCTCTATTATTATCTTGAGCACCAGCGGGTAGTGATCCGCAGACGGACTGAATATGAGCTGCGCAAAGCTGAAGCCCGTGCTCACATCCTTGAAGGGCTGAGAATTGCCCTAGATCATCTGGACGAAGTCATTGCTTTAATTCGCAGTTCCCGCACTACGGATATTGCGCGAACTGGATTGATGGAGCAGTTTGAGCTTTCCCATGATCAGGCCCAGGCCATATTGGATATGCGTCTTCAACGCCTAACAGGTTTAGAACGCGAGAAAATTGAAAATGAGTATAAAGAACTCATGGCTAAAATAGCTGAATTAAAAGCTATTCTTGCCGATGAGCAGCTGATACTGAAGATTATCAGTGAGGAACTTCAACAAATTCGTGCTTCTTATGGGGACGAAAGAAGAACGGAAATTACCATTGGCGAAGATGCCATCGAGGATGAGGATCTGATCCCACGGGAAGAAGTCGTGATCACCATAACTCATTCCGGCTATGTGAAACGCCTTCCGGTATCCACTTACCGCAGCCAGCGCCGCGGTGGACGGGGTGTTGTGGGTATGGATACCAAAAATAATGATTTTGTGGAACATTTATTTGTGACCAATTCCCATCATTATCTAATGTTCTTCACAGATAAAGGGAAGGTTTACCGGCTTAAAGCGTATGAAATTCCGGAGCTTGGCCGTACTGCAAGGGGAACCCCCATCATTAACCTGATTCAGATAGAGCAGGGGGAAACTGTGAATGCGGTCATCCCTATTGAGTCTTTCGAGAGCGGACATTTTCTGTTCTTTGCGACGCAACAGGGCATCGTGAAGAAAACACCTCTTAAAGACTATAACAATATCCGTAAAGGTGGCCTGATTGCCATTAATTTGCGGGAAGATGACCGTTTAATCGGTGTGAAACTGACAGACGGAAATTGTAATATCATTATGGGAACCCGGCAGGGGATGTCCATCCATTTCCCTGAGAGAGACGTACGTTCCATGGGCCGTGCAGCCACAGGCGTAAAAGGGATTCACATTAGTGAAGATGATGCCGTTATTGATATGGATATAGTAGATGAGAATAACACTGTCCTGATTGTTACCTCCAAAGGATTCGGAAAACGGACTCCTATGAGTGAATACCGGATTCAAACCCGGGGAGGTAAAGGAATTAAGACTCTGAATGTTACTTCCAAGAACGGGCCAGTGGTTGGACTCAAGGTTGTTGAGGAAGATGAGGATCTTATGATTATAACAGCCTCCGGTACTGTTATCCGTACAAGCATGTCTGGCATTTCCATCATGGGCCGGAATACACAAGGGGTACGACTTATTAATACGAGGGAAGATGACGAAGTAGCAACTGTGACCCGTGTTGAAAAGAGTGAAGAACACTCTGAAGAAGAAGAGGAAACAGAATAAAGATAGTATAGGTTTAAAGTCTAAAGATAGGGACTTACATCCCTATCTTTTTTGTTTTACAATAGATTTGATACATTGGAAACGCATTCGAGGGATAATATGGTTAAAATTATAAAATGAACATGATTAAGGTGTGTGAATGATGTGCCGACCGTTTCGGTTTCCCCTTATTTAGTGGGAGAACAATTAGCAGAAGATGTTTTAACTGGGCAGGGCAATGTCCTGATGTATAAAGGGAAGATCCTGAATGAAAGAGATATTGAAGTACTGCAGGCATTTTTAGTTTCAAATATTCCAGTTCAAAACCGAAAGGGATATCAGGAGGAGATGAAGAAAGGGGAAGAAAGGGAAACAGGTCCGCGTTTTTTTAAAAAGAATGAACTAACCTCCTTTGAGCAAGAGTACAAAAAGGCTGTTAAAAGTCTTAAAAAGCTGTTTGCTTCTTCTCTGGGCGGGAAACCCATACCAGTACATGATTTCCGTCCATATGTACAGACACTAATTGATCAAATTGGGCATTATAATATCTTAACGTTTATACCACCAGACTGGACTATAGAGGACTACCTGTTCCATAACAGCATATTGACCGGCTTAACTTCTTATCAATTGGCCAAATGGTATGGGATCTCTTCTAAAGAGCTGATGCAGGTGGCACTTGCGGGAGTTTTTCACGATATCGGCAACTGCAAAGTAGATCAGGGTATATTGCAAAAACCCGGTCCGCTCGAACCTGAGGAAATTAAAGAAGTCCGTAAACACACCGTTGCCGGATATGAAATGTTAAGGTATGTCAGCTCATTAAATGAAGGTGCAAAATTGGCTGCCCTCCAGCATCACGAGAGGGAAGACGGGCACGGTTATCCTCTTGGTTTGAAAGGCAAGCAGATTCATATATACGCCAAAATAGTTGCCATAGCGGATATGTATCACGCTATGACCAGCCAACGTTATCATAAAGCGGCATGTTCCAAATACATGGCATTGGAATCTCTTCATAATGAATCACTTGGAAAGTTGCATCCAGCTTTAGTGCAGACATTCATTCGTAAGATTACACAATTTCATACAGGAACCAAGGTGCGTCTTAATGACGGACGGCTTGGGGAAATTGTTTTTACGGATCAGATCCATCCCACACGTCCGTGGGTGAACATCCGCGGCACTATCATTAATTTGTCCATCGAGCGCAGAATTCACATCGAGGAAGTTTTACAAACCTGATTGAGGGGATTGACACTAATTTATAACCATGATATATTATAATTCCGCTCAAGATAGCGGAGATCATAACAAAAGCTTAAACGTACAGCATTTTAAAAAAACTGTTGACACAGAAGCGAGCGTTATGATATATTAAAGAGGTAGCCGTGAGAGTGGCTGACACGAAATGTGAGATTAACTCACATGATTGTCCTTTGAAAACTGAACAACGAGTGATAAAGCGGGTCACGCAAAGTGACTAAGAGAAGAAATTCTCGTCAGCAAAGTATAGTTGAGCAATCAGCTCATTCGATAAAGAAACAACTTTATTGGAGAGTTTGATCCTGGCTCAGGACGAACGCTGGCGGCGTGCCTAATACATGCAAGTCGAGCGGACCTTGTGTTTCCTTCGGGAGACGCCAGGTTAGCGGCGGACGGGTGAGTAACACGTAGGCAACCTGCCTGTAAGACCGGGATAACTTGCGGAAACGTGAGCTAATACCGGATAGCTGGTTTCTTCGCATGAAGAAGTCATGAAAGACGGGGCAACCTGTCACTTACAGATGGGCCTGCGGCGCATTAGCTAGTTGGTAGGGTAACGGCTTACCAAGGCGACGATGCGTAGCCGACCTGAGAGGGTGAACGGCCACACTGGGACTGAGACACGGCCCAGACTCCTACGGGAGGCAGCAGTAGGGAATCTTCCGCAATGGACGAAAGTCTGACGGAGCAACGCCGCGTGAGTGATGAAGGTTTTCGGATCGTAAAGCTCTGTTGCCAAGGAAGAACGGCCAGGGGAGTAACTGCCCCTGGAGTGACGGTACTTGAGAAGAAAGCCCCGGCTAACTACGTGCCAGCAGCCGCGGTAATACGTAGGGGGCAAGCGTTGTCCGGAATTATTGGGCGTAAAGCGCGCGCAGGCGGTCTTTTAAGTCTGGTGTTTAAGCCCGGGGCTCAACCCCGGTTCGCACTGGAAACTGGGAGACTTGAGTGTAGGAGAGGAAAGTGGAATTCCACGTGTAGCGGTGAAATGCGTAGAGATGTGGAGGAACACCAGTGGCGAAGGCGGCTTTCTGGCCTATAACTGACGCTGAGGCGCGAAAGCGTGGGGAGCAAACAGGATTAGATACCCTGGTAGTCCACGCCGTAAACGATGAATGCTAGGTGTTAGGGGTTTCGATACCCTTGGTGCCGAAGTTAACACAGTAAGCATTCCGCCTGGGGAGTACGGTCGCAAGACTGAAACTCAAAGGAATTGACGGGGACCCGCACAAGCAGTGGAGTATGTGGTTTAATTCGAAGCAACGCGAAGAACCTTACCAGGCCTTGACATCCCTCTGACCGGTTTAGAGATAGACCTTTTCCTTCGGGGACAGAGGAGACAGGTGGTGCATGGTTGTCGTCAGCTCGTGTCGTGAGATGTTGGGTTAAGTCCCGCAACGAGCGCAACCCTTGATCTTAGTTGCCAGCACGCAGAGGTGGGCACTCTAAGATGACTGCCGGTGACAAACCGGAGGAAGGTGGGGATGACGTCAAATCATCATGCCCCTTATGGCCTGGGCTACACACGTACTACAATGGTCGGTACAACGGGAAGCGAAGGAGCGATCCGGAGCCAATCCTCAAAAGCCGATCTCAGTTCGGATTGCAGGCTGCAACTCGCCTGCATGAAGTCGGAATTGCTAGTAATCGCGGATCAGCATGCCGCGGTGAATACGTTCCCGGGTCTTGTACACACCGCCCGTCACACCACGAGAGTTTACAACACCCGAAGTCGGTGAGGTAACCGCAAGGGGGCAGCCGCCGAAGGTGGGGTAGATGATTGGGGTGAAGTCGTAACAAGGTAGCCGTATCGGAAGGTGCGGCTGGATCACCTCCTTTCTATGGAGTACAGAAATGTACAAGAAGGCTTTACTCACTCGTTGTCAGTTTTGAAAGGGCGACCTTTCAACCCTTGTACCTTGAAAACTAGATAGCGAAACAAAGCGAGAACTTAGAACATCCTTAATATAAAGCGAAGTGTTTCGTTTGAAGTGAGCGACTTTGCAGATGAATGTTCACCTTACGTGTGATTGAAAACATTCAGGTGCAGCGAAAGCCCTTCAAAGAAATACAAAGCATAGGTTAAGCTGGTAAGAGCACACGGAGGATGCCTAGGCGCTAGGAGCCGAAGAAGGACGTGGCGAACAACGATATGCCCCGGGGAGTCGTAAGCAGACTTTGATCCGGGGATGTCCGAATGGGGGAACCCGGCTGCGGTTATGCGCAGTCACTCACTTCTGAATCCATAGGAAGTGAAGAGGCAGACCAGGGGAACTGAAACATCTAAGTACCCTGAGGAGAAGAAAACAATCGTGATTCCGTCAGTAGCGGCGAGCGAAAGCGGAGGAGCCCAAACCAGAGAGCTTGCTCACTGGGGTTGTGGGACACCTTATACGGAGTTACAAAGGAGCAGATTAGGCGAAGAGGTCTGGAAAGGCCTGCCACAGAAGGTAACAGCCCTGTAGCTGAAAGTCTGCTCTCTCCAAGGTGGATCCCGAGTACGGCGGGACACGGGAAACCCCGTCGGAATCCGGCAGGACCATCTGCCAAGGCTAAATACTCCCTAGCGACCGATAGTGAAGCAGTACCGTGAGGGAAAGGTGAAAAGCACCCCGGGAGGGGAGTGAAAGAGAACCTGAAACCGTGTGCTTACAAGAAGTCAGAGCCCTATGATTTTCTTCGGGAAATCAGGGTGATGGCGTGCCTTTTGTAGAATGAACCGGCGAGTTACGCTTGCATGCAAGGTTAAGGTGAAGAGCCGGAGCCGCAGCGAAAGCGAGTCTGAACAGGGCAAAGCATAAGCTTACGAAGTAGCAATACTTTGTATTGCTTGGAAGTATGCAGGCGTAGACCCGAAACCGTGTGATCTACCCCTGTCCAGGGTGAAGGTGAGGTAACACTCACTGGAGGCCCGAACCCACGAATGTTGAAAAATTCGGGGATGAGGTGGGGGTAGCGGAGAAATTCCAATCGAACTCGGAGATAGCTGGTTCTCCTCGAAATAGCTTTAGGGCTAGCCTCGGGTTAGAGTGATGGAGGTAAAGCACTGATTGGGTGCGGGGCCCGCCAAGGGTTACCAAGTCTAGTCAAACTCTGAATGCCATCCACTCGGTGCCCGGGAGTCAGACAGTGAGTGCTAAGATCCATTGTCAAGAGGGAAACAGCCCAGATCATCAGCTAAGGTCCCCAAGTGTGTGTTAAGTGGGAAAGGATGTGGAGTTGCACAGACAACCAGGATGTTGGCTTAGAAGCAGCCACCATTTAAAGAGTGCGTAATAGCTCACTGGTCGAGTGACTCTGCGCCGAAAATGTAACGGGGCTAAATACACCACCGAAGCTATGGGTCCTAATTAAGGGCAGTAGGGGAGCGTTCCAAGCAGCATAGAAGGTTGACCGTGAGGACAGCTGGAGCGCTTGGAAGTGAGAATGCCGGTATGAGTAACGAAAAGATCAGTGAGAATCTGATCCGCCGAAAGCCTAAGGGTTCCTGAGGAAGGTTCGTCCGCTCAGGGTAAGTCGGGACCTAAGGCGAGGCCGAAAGGCGTAGTCGAAGGACAACAGGCAGAAATTCCTGTACCACCAAACACCGCTATGAGCGATGGGGTGACACAGTAGGGTAGGGACGCAAGCTGATGGAAGTGCTTGTCCAAGCAGTGAGGCTGGTGTGCAGGCAAATCCGCACACGATGAAAGTCGGGCTGTGACGGGGAGTGAAAATAGCAGTAGCGAAGGTCTTGATCTCACACTGTCAAGAAAAGCCTCTAGCCAGGTGCAGGTGCCCGTACCGCAAACCGACACAGGTAGGCGAGAAGAGAATTCTAAGGCGCGCGGAAGAACTCTCGTTAAGGAACTCGGCAAAATGACCCCGTAACTTAGGGAGAAGGGGTGCCCCGGTAGAGTGAATAGCTCGAGGGGGCCGCAGTGAATAGGCCCAAGCGACTGTTTAGCAAAAACACAGGTCTATGCGAAGCCGCAAGGCGAAGTATATGGGCTGACGCCTGCCCGGTGCTGGAAGGTTAAGGGGAGTGGTTAGGGCTTAAGGCCCGAAGCTATGAACCGAAGCCCCAGTAAACGGCGGCCGTAACTATAACGGTCCTAAGGTAGCGAAATTCCTTGTCAGGTAAATTCTGACCCGCACGAATGGCGTAACGACTTGGGCGCTGTCTCAACGAGAGATCCGGTGAAATTTTAATACCTGTGAAGATGCAGGTTACCCGCGACAAGACGGAAAGACCCCATGGAGCTTTACTGCAGCTTGATATTGGACTTTGGTACGATCTGTACAGGATAGGTGGGAGCCTAAGAAGCCGGAGCGCCAGCTTCGGTGGAGGCAGCGTTGGGATACCACTCTGATCGTATCGGAGTTCTAACCCGGGACCGTGAACCGGTTCGGGGACAGTGTCAGGTGGGCAGTTTGACTGGGGCGGTCGCCTCCTAAAGAGTAACGGAGGCGCCCCAAGGTTCCCTCAGAATGGTTGGAAATCATTCGAAGAGTGCAAAGGCAGAAGGGAGCTTGACTGCGAGACCTACAAGTCGAGCAGGGACGAAAGTCGGGCTTAGTGATCCGGTGGTACCGCATGGAAGGGCCATCGCTCAACGGATAAAAGCTACCCTGGGGATAACAGGCTTATCTCCCCCAAGAGTCCACATCGACGGGGAGGTTTGGCACCTCGATGTCGGCTCATCGCATCCTGGGGCTGAAGTAGGTCCCAAGGGTTGGGCTGTTCGCCCATTAAAGCGGTACGCGAGCTGGGTTCAGAACGTCGTGAGACAGTTCGGTCCCTATCTGTCGTGGGCGCAGGAAATTTGAGAGGAGCTGTCCTTAGTACGAGAGGACCGGGATGGACGTACCGCTGGTGTACCAGTTGTTCCGCCAGGAGCACAGCTGGGTAGCTATGTACGGAAGGGATAAGCGCTGAAAGCATCTAAGCGTGAAGCCCGCCTCAAGATGAGATTTCCCAAGTAGTAAGACCCCTTGAAGACGACGAGGTAGATAGGTTGGGGGTGGAAGCGCAGCAATGCGTGGAGCTGACCAATACTAATCGGTCGAGGGTTTATCCTAAAGAAACAACTGTTCTAAGTACACTTTGCTTCGCTGCTAGTTTTCAGGGTGCAAGAGGCTGGTTCAAGCTGCATGCCTTTTCTAAGGCAGGATATTTTCTCGCAGCCTGATCGAAGAAGCAATGCTTCGAAAAATCCGGTTTGGTGACGATAGCGGAAGGGAACCACGCGTACCCATCCCGAACACGGCCGTTAAGCCTTCCAGCGCCGATGGTACTTGGACCGAAGGGTCCTGGGAGAGTAGGACGTTGCCAAGCAATAAGAAAACCTTTTTGGAACTAATCCAAAAAGGTTTTTTTGCAATAGAAGAGGAAACAGAGTTGCTCTGTCAGCGCATAAGATAAGAGGACAAACCTCACACTAACCTAAGATTCCGTAAATTGTTATACTTGCTTGAAGATTCCGACTTAAGCTGAAACAACCAACTTGTCTTGACATAAAAATTAGGCTTTTGTTACTATTGCAATAATATACAGATATACAGAGGAGGACAACCTAAGTGTGGGAAGCCAAATTTGCTAAAGAAGGACTTACTTTTGATGATGTGCTTTTAGTGCCTCGGAAATCTGAAGTATTTGGGAAAGAAATTGATATTTCGTCCGAATTAAGCCCCAATGTCAAACTGAATATTCCGTTCTTGAGCTCAGCTATGGATACTGTAACGGAAGCAGCAATGGCAATTGCTATGGCACGTGAGGGAGGAATCGGCATTATCCATAAAAATATGTCCATTGATCAACAGGCTGAAGAGGTGGACCGGGTAAAACGCTCGGAAAGCGGAGTCATCACTAACCCTTTCTCCTTGACACCGGACCATCATGTTTACGATGCAGAAGCACTGATGGCTAAGTACCGGATTTCCGGGGTTCCAATTGTAAATGAGCAAAATAAATTGGTCGGTATTTTAACTAATCGCGATCTTCGGTTTGTTCATGATTTCTCTATTCAAATTAAGGAAGTCATGACTCATGACAATTTGGTTACAGCTCCGGTTGGGACTACATTGGAGCAAGCCGAAGTGATCCTCCAGCAGCACAAAATCGAGAAGCTTCCTTTAGTGGATGAACATAATGAACTGAAAGGCTTAATTACAATTAAAGACATTGAGAAAGCCATTCAGTTTCCAAACTCGGCAAAAGATGCACAAGGGCGGTTGCTTGTTGGTGCGGCAGTGGGTGTCTCCAAGGATGTTATGGAGCGGACAGCTGCACTTGTTAAGGCCGGTGTGGACGTGGTTGTACTTGATTCAGCACATGGGCATCATATCAATATTCTCAATACGGTTAAACGGATCAGAGAGCAATATCCCGACCTCACCATCATTGCCGGAAACGTGGCTACTGCTGAGGGGACTCGCGATCTTATTGAAGCGGGGGCTTCTATTATAAAAGTGGGAATCGGCCCCGGCTCTATCTGTACGACACGAGTAATTGCAGGAATTGGAGTGCCTCAAATTACAGCCATTTATGATTGTGCTACTGCCGCAAGAGAATATAACGTTCCCATTATTGCGGATGGAGGGATCAAATTCTCCGGAGATGTAGTGAAAGCCATTGCAGCGGGTGCGAGTGCGGTTATGTTAGGCAGCATGTTTGCCGGAACCGAAGAAAGTCCAGGTGAATTTGAAATTTATCAAGGACGCCGTTTCAAAGTATATCGTGGTATGGGTTCCCTTGGAGCAATGAAAGAAGGAAGTAAAGACCGCTACTTCCAGGAAAATGAAAGTAAATTGGTTCCCGAAGGTATTGAAGGCCGGGTAGCATATAAAGGGCCTCTGGAAGATACCATTTTCCAACTGGTTGGGGGCCTGCGCTCAGGTATGGGGTACTGCGGAGCAAAAAATATCAGTGAACTGATTAATGACACTACTTTTGTAAAAATTACCGGTGCGGGACTGAAAGAAAGTCATCCGCATGACGTGCATATTACCAAAGAAGCTCCTAACTATTCATTGTAAGCCGTCCATAGCCAAGAAGGCAGGGTCCCGTCCCTGTCTTCTTTTTTTTACGTTATGGGTGTGTTACAATAAAGCAGACTATTTACTTATATGGGAGTGTGGACCTTTGAGAAAGTTTGTTTCATGGAAACGAAAGTTGTCGGTTGTTTTAGCAGTATGTATGCTGCAATTGTTTGGCATGCATCTATTCGTTTCCTCAGCTGCCGCTGCAGATGCCAATGCGATTCCGGATTTACAAGCTAAATCTGCTATTTTGATGGAGGCAAATACGGGACAAGTTCTTTATGAAAACAATGCCGATACTCTTTTGCCTCCGGCAAGTATGTCGAAGATGATGACCGAGTATTTGATTATGGAAGCTATTAAAGATGGGAAAATAAAGTGGGAGGACAAAGTTCCCGTTAGCAAACAGGCAGCTTCTGCAATTGGATCCGGACAGCTTCTAGCTGAAGGCGAACAGCTTTCTGTTAAAGATATGTTTTACGCGATCTCTATTTATTCTTCTAATGATGCTTCTGTAGCCATGGCTGAATATTTAGGTGGAACTGAAGAAGAGTTTGCCAATATGATGAACAAAAAAGCTAAAGAACTGGGACTATCCGAAGGTGCCCATTTTATAAACGCAACAGGTCTGACCCGTGCTGATCTTGGACAGTATGCCCCTAAGAATATCGAAGGTGAAACGATGATGACAGCACGGGATGCGGCTATCTTGGCCCGCCATATTGTGCTCGACCATCCACAAGTATTGGAATTTACCAAAACCACATCCAAAAAGTTAAGAGAAACCGATAAAACTCCGATGATCAACTTTAACTGGATGTTGGAAGGAAATAAAGGGAACATTAACTTCAAACCGTATGCTTATGATGGCTTAGACGGCCTCAAAACAGGACATACCAATGAGGCTGGTTATTGCTTTACGGGCACAGCTCAGCGCGGTGATATGCGCTTAATCAGTGTTGTAATGGGAACTAACAGTGAACCAAAACGTTTCCAAGAAACACGGAAAGTATTAGATTATGGCTTCAATAATTTTGAAATGAGAAAAGTACTGGATGCTAATGCTCCGGTTGAGGAACAAAAAACCGTAAAAATCTCCAAAGGTGTTAAAAAAGAAATTGAGGCCGGTGTGAAGGAACCCGTTAGCTTCGTTGTGAAAAAAGGCTCGGGAGATGTAAAGGTAACTGGCAAAGTTGATCCTGTCAGTGATAAGGATTTGGTAGCTCCTATCAAGAAAGGTGACAAAGTAGGAACCGCTACTTTAACCTTGGACGGTCATAATCAGACTGTGGATCTGGTAGCTACCGAAGACGTAGAGAAAGGCAGCTGGTTACGTTTGATGTTCAGGGCAATCGGGGAGTTTTTTGCAGGTCTGTTCAACAGCATCAAAAATCTCTTCTAATTCGTTTTAGCCGGTTGTCTAAACTTATGGGTTACTGTAAAATTAATGCTTAGAGGTTAACAAAATCGACACGTGTATGTACTGTGCCCATAAGGCTTATAAATGTTCAGGAGGAGTCATTGAATGGAAACTGGAACGTCTCTTGTAAAAAGAGGAATGGCTGAAATGCAAAAAGGTGGCGTCATTATGGACGTTATGAATGCTGAACAGGCAAAAATAGCAGAAGCAGCAGGAGCCTCCGCAGTTATGGCTTTGGAAAGAGTGCCATCGGATATTCGCGCAGCAGGCGGCGTTGCCCGTATGGCTGATCCGACAATTGTGGAAGAAGTTATGAAAGTAGTATCCATTCCGGTAATGGCTAAAACCCGTATTGGCCATTATGTTGAAGCTAAAGTGCTGGAATCCATGGGTGTAGACTATATTGATGAAAGTGAAGTACTGACTCCTGCAGATGAAGTATTTCATATTGATAAATCCGAATTTACTGTACCGTTTGTTTGTGGAGCCAGAGATTTGGGCGAAGCACTCCGCCGCATCGGAGAAGGGGCTTCCATGATCCGGACGAAAGGCGAACCAGGTACGGGGAATATTGTGGAAGCTGTCCGCCATATGAGAATGATGGTATCGCAAATTCGCAAAGTTCAGGGAATGTCCAAAGACGAGCTGATGGCAGAAGCCAAGAACTTGGGGACTCCATATGAGCTGATTCTTGAGGTACATCGCACAGGGAAGCTGCCTGTCGTCAACTTTGCGGCAGGTGGAGTAGCTACGCCTGCGGACGCGGCATTGATGATGCATCTGGGAGCAGACGGTGTATTCGTTGGGTCTGGTATTTTCAAGTCGGATAATCCGGAAAAATTTGCAAAGGCTATCGTGGAAGCAACAACTCATTACACAGATTACCAGCTCATTGCTAAAGTATCCAAAAACTTGGGTACTCCTATGAAGGGGATTGAAATATCGAAGTTGGATGCTTCCCAACGTATGCAGGAACGCGGTTGGTAACACCCAGGATAGCGGCAAAGGATGGAATGAGCATGAAAATTGGTGTATTGGCCCTTCAAGGTGCCGTAGCTGAACATATCCGGATGATTGAAATGGCCGGCGCAGAAGGAGTCGTAATTAAGCGGCCGGAACAGCTCGAAGAGATTCACGGATTAATTATTCCAGGGGGCGAAAGTACCACAATTGGCAAACTCATGAGAGCGTATGGTTTTATAGAAGAAATCAGGTCTTTTACAGCTGACCGTAAACCGGTTTTCGGAACCTGCGCAGGAATGATTTTGGTAGCCAAACAGATCAAAGATCAGACTGAAACCCATCTGAAATTAATGGATATTGAGGTTTCCCGCAATGCTTTTGGCAGACAGCGGGAAAGTTTCGAGACGGATCTTGCTGTAAAAGGTTTGGATGATCCGATCCGTGCCGTATTTATCCGGGCCCCGTTGATTAACAAAGTAGGGGAAAGGGTAGAGGTATTGAGCATCTATAAGGACCAGATTGTAGCGGCAAGGGAAGAACATATATTGGCAGCTTCTTTTCATCCTGAATTGACGGATGATTATCGTCTGCATAAATACTTTATAGATATGGTACGTCTGTACCAGGCTTAGAGGAACCATAAGCACCCGTTTCCGTGGTGCTTTTTGTCAAAACTTCCGTCGTTGGACGGCGGGGTTTTCCCTCTTGCATATATTTCACATAGTTCAGGAGGAGTCTCCTTGTTTGACGTTAAATTGTTAAGAACAGATCTACCCGGAGTACAACAAGCGATGCGGAATCGCGGCAGCGAAATTGCAGAATTGGATCGGTTTACCGATCTTGACCGCAAGCGCAGGGAATTGTTACAGGAAACGGAACAACTGAAAAGCACTAGAAATAAAGTTTCCCAGGAAGTGGCTATTCGCAAAAAAAATAAAGAAAATGCGGATGACCTGATTCAAGAGATGAAAATTGTGGGGGATAAAATCAAATCTCTGGACGAGGAAATCAGAAATCTGGAAACAGATTTAAACAGCTTGCTTTTATCTATTCCCAATATGCCGCATGAATCGGTACCTGTTGGAATGTCGGAGGAATACAATGTGGAAATCCGCCGAATTGGCGAGGTTCCTTCTTTCAATTTTGAAACTAAGCCTCATTGGGATCTTGCTGCCGGTCTGGATATTCTTGATTTTGAACGGGCAGGGAAAGTAACGGGATCCAGGTTTGTTTTTTATAAAGGGCTTGGGGCACGGCTGGAAAGGGCCTTACTTAATTTTATGATGGATTTGCATAGTGATGAACACGGTTATATGGAAATCCTCCCTCCTTACCTTGTAAACCGGGATAGCCTGACAGGAACCGGGCAATTGCCTAAATTTGCTGAGGATGTATTCCGTATTGATAATTCGGATTATTTCCTGATTCCCACTGCGGAGGTTCCGGTTACAAACTATCACCGGGATGAAATTTTGACCGAAGAGCAGCTTCCCGGGAACTTTGTAGCTTTCAGTGCCTGTTTCCGTTCTGAAGCAGGGGCAGCCGGAAGGGATACCCGCGGGCTTATCCGTCAGCATCAATTCAATAAGGTTGAACTTGTTAAGCTGGTGAAACCTGAAGACTCTTACAAAGAACTGGAAATCCTAACAAGTCATGCTGAGCGTGTGCTGCAACTTCTTCACCTGCCTTACCGTGTACTTACATTGTGTACAGGAGATCTTGGGTTCTCATCCGCTAAGACGTATGATCTGGAAGTATGGCTTCCTAGCAGCGGTACTTATAGAGAAATTTCCTCCTGCAGTAATTTTGAGGATTTTCAGGCTAGGCGGTCCAATATTCGTTTCCGCCGGGATGCCAAGGCCAAACCTGAATTTGTTCATACATTGAACGGGTCAGGACTGGCTATAGGACGGACGGTTGCAGCTATATTAGAAAATTACCAGCAGGAAGATGGTTCCGTTGTGATTCCGGATGTACTGGTACCTTATATGAACCAAATCACCCATATATCCAAAAAATAGGGCTTGCCTAAATGCCTTTGAATATGATACAATTTATTCTGTTACTTTAATTTGTATATTCCCTTCTAGAGGGATATGAGACTTACTGGAGAGGTGGTCGAGTGGTTTAAGGCAGCGGTCTTGAAAACCGCCGTGTTCGCAAGGGCACCGTGGGTTCGAATCCCACCCTCTCCGCCAGTACATATGGAAACCAAAGTCACATAGCAGGACTTAACAAGTCCTGTCATGTGGCTTTTTTTGTTACTCTGCTCTTTTGAATAAAGCCTTTATCTGTTGAGGCATGTTAAAGAGTGTGGAGGTGTAGGTATGAACCTATCTGAACAACCATCGGTTAATTATAAGCAGTTAGCATCTGCCTGGACAGAGGAACTTCCCCGTAACTTACCGGAGTCTGACCATGCCCGTGTCTGGGCGGATGAAGCTGATCCCAATGCTCTGCGTATCCATATTACAAATGCAGGCAGAACCAGCTACACATTTGATTTTAAATGCACATATGCAGATCCTAGAGAAGTAAAGGTAGAACTAATCGATGTGGAGAGGGATGATCTTCATGTAAGTGAGCAGACCTCTACCATTCAGAACTTAGCCCAGGACTATGTCCGCCATATCCATGAATGTGCACAAGCTCTTCAGAAAATTACCAATCCGTGAGGAGGTGCTCACATGACCCGACAGAAAAGCAGGGACAAGAACCTGCAAAATGTAGTGAAGGATTTCGATAAACAAGTAGTCAATAGGCATCAGGCCCAGCAGGTACAGCAACAAACGAATGATCACCGTCATCAGGATGCTCTGAACCACGACATGAATTAATACACTGACTACCGCATACTTTTAGGAGGACAATAGCCTTATGAAGCTAAGAACGCAGCCTACAGGTATATCGATGCAGGAAGAAACACGTGAAGAATATACGGAACGGGTTAATGAGCCTCTTTCCGGGTCCAAAAAGGTCAAAAACCGTAATCATTCAAGAAATAATCATGGCGAAGGCAGCTAATCCTTTCTTCACAACGGAATTAAAATGAGCTTCTCCGGATATACTAATTCCTGTCGGTGAGAGAGAGGTGTGGTTCCGTTGGAACAAACAGCTGAACAACCGTTAGAAGGTCTTTCTTGTTTGTTATAAAAGACTGGAGGAGATGTGCTAAAGACACTTTAAGTGTTTTTGAAGCAGATAGCCGAAAGTTGAACAAGTAACAGGCGCTATAGATTGATCATCCATTAATCACCGGCTAAAGTCCTTATGGATCCGTTCCATAAGGACTTTTTTATGACAAAAAACTCCGGGCCTTCTAGGAAAGGTCGGAGTTTTTGTTTGGAAGTTCATTGGAAGTAGGTTGTTGTTTATCCGTTTCCTTCTTTTTTCCCTCATCTTCCTTGAAAAGAGGGTCATCTTCTTTAAAGAAAGGAATTTGATCGATAGAATAAGAAGAAGGCGGTTTAACCTCATCATAAGAATCGAAAGGCGGAAAATTCGAATCCAAATCTTCGGGAGGTTCTTTCTTTTTACTTTTGAATAGAAGAACTAAACCTACAATTATCAGAACAAGGGTAACTGTAAGTGTCTGTATATACGATTGAAGATAATAAAACCAATTTTCGGTTTCCGGAAAAAATTTATTCAGTACAACATAGAAGATGGGTCCCATCACGACATTGTATAAAGCAACAAAGATCAGGAACAGTCCGATAATTTTATTGTATCTTTGCCAATCGCCAAAGACAGGTCGGTCCTGGAGAACCTCATATTCCATTTTGGAGATATTCTGTAAGGCATCGAAAAAACTGAAGAACCAAAGAATCGGAACCAGAAACAAAAACAGGGATAACCGCATGACATCAAGGGTGTAAATGGTTATCAGAAATGCAACCATAAGCTGAAAGCCCCGCTTTTGGAGTCCTAAATACATATGGCCTGCTCCAGGAAAAATGGCTAATACCGTGGCGATCGTGCGATTTTTTTTGCCGGTATAGTTATTATCATGGAAATCATCCATAAATGTCCGGTCAATCAATTCTTCACCTGCCTGTTTGCGTTTGTATTGATGAATAGCATCAAAGAGCACATAAAACCAAATCACCGGAAGCACAACAAGGAAAGCCAAAAACCCTTCTCTTCGAGTAATAATAGCTAGGAAGAATATGATTCCGGATGCCCCGAAAAAGAGGACCAAAGCTGTCAAGCCGCGGTACATGAGCCCTAGATGGAAATGGCCTAATCCCGGAATAATGGAAAGGGCGACGATTTTATTTTTTTCAGCATCTATTTGCTGCCAATTTTCCTCATACGGGTACCCCTCAGGGGATATGCCGGGGGGAGTATAAGGCCTGGCCGCTGGCCGGGTAGCGATAGTAATCACCATATCAATAAGATTGATGAACCAAATGAAAGCCGCACAGAACAGAAGGAAGACCGCGATGGTATCACTAATATGACTGTGGCTTATGATTGCCAGGAACAACAGACCCAGTGGGCCGAAAAAGCCGCCTGCATAGAAAAAGGCGCGAATATATCGTTTTAAATACAAATGTCCTAAGCCCGGAATAAATGAAAGCAAAATTAACAACAAGGATGAAATGCCATTCAACGGGTTGTACCTCCTTTAGGGGGATTTGTCTGGAAAGAATCCAAAAGTCCCACAGTTTTCTCCATCACTTTATCAGATACACTGGTTGGCTTCTTTTGGGGAGAGGCAGGATGGTCATCAAGACCGCCAAATCCGTAAAAGGCTCCTGAAACAACCAGAATGAACGTAGCAGCCGCTGCAACAGCATAGTGTATCATAAACTGCTTCCGCTGATTAGGCTTAGTCTTCCGAGCCGCAGGACGGGATATCCCTCCGGACTGTTTCCGGAAAGCGTGGGAATTCATTCTTTGAATCTGTTCCACTACATCATCCATGAAAGGGCCGGGTGCAGTTGAAATTGGAGGCAGACTGGATAATTCCAGTTCCTTCATATACATGGATAAGCAAAGGTCACAGCGGTATAAATGAGTTTCCAGTTCATGGCGGCGGGTTTCCTCCAAATTATCCTCGATGTATTGCCGAAAATCCAATCTGTTATAATGCTGTTTCATTTGAAATCCTCCTCCTTCCAATTTGCTCTTACCCATTGTTTGGCCCGGTACAACCTGGATTCCACAGTTTTTACCGATATGCCTTCTTCTTCAGCTATATCTTGGTAGGTTTTATCATAAAAATAATACAATTCGACTGTTTTCCGGTAATTCGGGGGTAGCTGGGTCATCATTTGCACCACAAGCTCTTTTCTTTCTTTGCGAATCAAGGTTTCTTCGATATCGGTTGAAGCAGCAACATGTACCGAAAACGTGGAGGCAACTGCCTCCATTTCGTCTGTAGACTCTTCCCGTTTTTTGAACGCCCTGCGTTTGTAATCAATGGCTTTATTGGTGGCGATCCGGGTCATCCACGCTTTTAAACCTTTACCTTGATAATGAGGGAGAGAGAAATAAATGGTGACGAACGTTTCCTGCGTAATGTCTTCCGCATCTTTAGGGTGCCGTAAGACCGAATAGATGACTTGATAGATATAAGTACGGTATAAACTCATCAATTGCCGGAATGCGGCTTCATCCCCGATTAAGATACGCTTCACCAACGCGTCTTCAGTAATCGGACTTATTATCTCTCCCTCCCTTCTGCATGTATATAGACCGAGCAGACAAAACCATCCCCTGCATCCAGGCCAAAAAATAAGCCTTCTTTATCATGAAACAACCTCATAGACTTGTAAAGAAAAAAACCTAAATCTCTGCAGCCAAGATTTAGGGTTTAGAAGTTCTTATATGAATTTGCAGGGCTTCCTCCTGGGATGTTTTTTTGCTCGGCAACTAAAAAAAGACCTGATCCATTTCCTTAACGGAAGGATCAGGTCTTCTAATAGCGAATAAGGACAATCGAGACGACAGGATTTGAACCTGCGACCTCTTGGTCCCGAACCAAGCGCTCTACCAAGCTGAGCCACGTCTCGACACAACAAAGTAGGAAAGCAAACGCGCCACGGTGGGACTCGAACCCACGACGCACAGTTTAGGAAACTGTCGCTCTATCCGGCTGAGCTACGGGCGCATATCCTATGCATAGTATAGCATAAAATAGGGCATGTTTGAAACAAGACATTTCAGGTTAAACGGCTACTTTTTTCTAGTTTCTTTTCCCTTGGTCCGGTTTAATAAGAAAGGTGTAATCCAAGCCTATTGGGACCAGACATCTAAGTCTCATATTCTCATTAGGAGGGAGCCAACATGACGGAATTTTCAATAACAAGAAGATGGAAAAACCGGTTTTTGCAGATTTTGCTGCGCTGTAAACAGTTGCTGCTGCCAAACCGGGAGAATAAATCAGAGCGGCTATCTTTAACTTCGGTTCATGTTATGGAGTCAATCCCTAAAGAGAAAGACCCCGGTTATTCCTGTCAGGCCATTCTCCTGAAAGGTCTTCAGGAACATACCCCTCATTTTTGCAGATTGACCATTGAAGAAAATATAGTGATAGTCGAAACACTGGATTATGAATATAAGATTCATGCAGGTCAGATTATTTCTGTCCATATGAATCGCATTGATGGCATTGTTATAGGGCAGGCCCGTAAAATAGTCCACAGCAAAGATCTGATGAAAATCCTCTACAAGGAATCCGGACAAAAAAAAGAATTACTTTGTGCAGCCGAAGATGAAAGGTTTGCCCAGAATCTGAACGTTTTTCTGGGCAGATATACATCGTAAAAGACCTTCGGGAATATCTGACGGCTTCTAATCCCAGCCGTAACTATCATAGAGTATGCCGTTCCGGAAATTGAGAATAGCTTTTTTTACAAAAGGAACCATGTTATCCGGGAGTTGAAATATCGGTACCCATTTAAGCTCATCACATGTTTCAGGCTCCCTGTTCGTTACTTTCCCTTGCCAACCTGCGGCTGTCAGGAAAAAATCAACCCGGTCTTCCACATCGTGGCGGTGCAGGATTCCAACGAAATCCAAATCTTCAGGAATTAATTTGATGCCCACTACCTCCCGGGCTTCACGCACCATAGCTGCCTTGATTTCTTCTCCAGGGTTCAGGTATCCCGTAACGACACTATACTTTCCATCTTCATATCCCGTATTACACCGTTTTAACAACAAAATGTTGTCTTCTTTAATTAAAAACAGATGGACTGAGCAGTTTACTTGATGATGCAACCAGATCACCCCAATGGAATAAGCTCAAAGCTTTATTTCTTATATGATAGTCTGCCGGGAGGGGCGTTATGATTTATTTCTCAGTTTTCGGAAAAAGGAAGTTAGCAAAGAGGAGCATTCTTCCCGAAGAATTCCGTTTATAACTTCCACACGATGATTAAATCGGTCTTCCTGAAGGAGATTCATTAATGTACCCGCACAGCCTGCCTTGGGATCAATGGTTCCATAGACAACGCGGAGAATTCGGGATTGAACAATGGCACCCGCACACATCGGACAGGGTTCTAATGTGACATACAGGGTACAGTTCAGCAGCCTCCAGGCTCTTAGATACTCACTTGCCTCCCGGATAGCAATCATTTCAGCATGGGCCGTTGGATCCATAGAAGTCTCACGAAGGTTATGGCCCCGGCCAATAATGCGTCCTTCATGAACAATGACAGCTCCTATGGGGACTTCATGAATAGTTTCGGCTTTCAGGGCTTCGGATATAGCTTCTTGCATCCATTGTTCATGTTCTTCCACAGATGCACCTCCCATATAGATTCTACAGTTACCAACATGTGAATAAAGTAGAACGAATATTCGTTTGTTAACAAGCTGTGGACAAAGCTGTGGACAACTTGTTTTTTTGTGGATGAATATCTTCTATATTGTAGTTAATTTGTGGGTAAGAAAGCAAGGAAGAAGAGAGGCAAAGGCAGATGAAAGGAATAGTTTTTTTCTGCTTTGATAAACCTAGCAAAAAAGCCTGTACCAATTGAACGGGTTTCCATATTATATAATAGCTCACTTTAGAAAGGAGGAGAGGAGAGTGTCCTTTAAACCTAATCATTCGGATGAACCGGCCGAGAGGTCCATAAACAGCGGCAACTCATATGTTTTTATAGATACATCCGCTGGTGTTCAAGCTGCTGCCGAAGGAATAGCCCGAATTCTGAAAAAACAAAAGCAAAAACAAGTCGAAGATCAAGAACAGAAACAAATCGGTGATCAACCCTATCGAGGTTTCTAGATTTTTTGCTATCACTCTATCCTGGGCAACCACCTTTTTCTAGGAAAATATCAATAAGCCTGGACCAAGTAGATAAGTTTTCATACTTTATAGTATCTGATAAAGAAAGGGGGAGAAGACATGGGATTCGACAAAGATTCCGTGAATGTGGCCAAAGTGGTAAACAGTGGAAACTCTCATGTTTTTGTGGAAGCTTCGGCTACTACTTCAACCTTTGCAGATGCTATTGCTAAAGCTTTGCAGGTCATAGGAGAAAGCTTAATAGCTGCTAAAGAATAGTTGTCAGGAGGGATGCTAGTTCTACTAGTATCCCTTCTTTTTTAAAAGATTGAATTATTGGAAATTTTGTGTGCGGTATTCCGGGATGAAGCTATAAAGCTCAGAGGAATTTTTTCATTTTAATAAAGGAGGGAACAATGTGTCGGTAAGAATGAATAAAAACGGAAATTCAACTATTATGGTTACCCTCGACTCTACTCCACTCGCCTTTGCCGTCCTCTACATGTGCTATGCTTCCAAACAACTTACAGAAGAGCAGTTTCATCAAGCGGTTCAGCAGTTGTCAGCATTTCATAAAAAAAATATAGAAGAACAGATGGATACTATTCATAGCTATTCTCCCCCTCCTAAGAGTCGACGGATTCATTCTTCTCTTCCTTCTCAACGAAGCCATGGTCTTCCTTCAAAAAAAAGATAGATATAACTCTATTTTCTATAAAGTTAGTAAAAGTGCCTGAATCCATTCTTTGTAATTTTCATAGTATGAAGTATCTGGAAAGGGAAGAGGAAAAAATATTATGGCGCGTAAGCATAATAACAATCATGATGCTAATATTGCCAAGGTAGTAAATAGCGGCAACTCCCATGTCTTTGTAGATGCTACAGCTACGGCTAACGCTTTTGCCGATGCACTTGCGAAATCCTTGCAAAAACAAGACCAAGACCAAGATCAGGATCAAGACCAAGATCAAGATCAAGATCAGTAAACCAAATATATCCTCCCTCAAGAAAGGCCTGCTATAGCTCGCTATGGTGGGCTTTTTTTAGGGGAAATAAGAGTTGTTTATGTTGTTCTTAAAATGCTATTAATTATATTGAATATAAAAGGAAAATAAGGTAATGTGAAAGAGCTATATTTTTTTGGCTAAACTATATATAATAGTATAGATGTGAACTTATTTTTTAAAAGTGGACTTAAGTTACTTAAGGAGTTGTCATATACATGGCTTTAAAAGCGGGGATAGTGGGGTTGCCTAACGTAGGAAAATCCACTTTATTTAATGCAATTACACAAGCAGGGGCCGAGTCGGCTAATTATCCGTTCTGTACGATCGACCCCAATGTGGGAGTTGTGGAAGTTCCGGATGAAAGATTGCAAAAGCTGGCGGACATCGTAGTACCCAATCGTATTGTACCAACCGCCTTTGAATTCGTGGATATTGCGGGGCTTGTTAAAGGCGCCAGCAAAGGGGAAGGGCTTGGAAACAAATTTTTGGCTCATATCCGCGAAGTGGATGCTATCGTTCATGTGGTCCGCTGCTTCGAGGACGAAAACATTACTCACGTGTCTGGCGGAGTAGACCCGATTTCCGACATTGAGACAATAAATCTGGAATTGATCCTTGCGGATCTCGATTCCGTAGAGAAGCGGATTGACCGCACCCGTAAGAATATGAAGGGCGGCAATAAACAGTATGCGGCTGAACTTGAAGTGCTTGAGCGTCTGAAAGATACGCTTTATGAGGACAAACCGGCTCGCAGCCTGGATCTTAATGACGAAGAAAAGCTGCTGATCCGCGACCTCCATCTCCTTACCATCAAGCCCGTACTCTATGCGGCGAACGTAGGGGAGGACGAGGTCTCCGATGCTGAGAGTAACCCGAATGTACAGAAGGTCCGCGAATTTGCGGCTGGGGAAAATGCGGAAGTTGTTCCTATCAGTGCCAAGGTAGAAGCCGAAATTGCAGAGTTGGAGGGAGAGGACAAGGATCTGTTCCTGGAAGAACTCGGTCTTGAGGAATCCGGTCTGAACCGGCTCATCAAGGCGGCTTATAAACTGCTGGGTCTTTATACGTACTTTACTGCGGGAGTGCAGGAAGTAAGAGCGTGGACCATTCGGAAAGGGACAAAGGCTCCACAAGCAGCCGCCGTTATTCATACTGATTTTGAACGCGGATTTATCCGTGCAGAAGTGGTATCTTACGATGATTTGATTAACTCGGGTTCCATGAATGGTGCCAAAGAAAAGGGACTTCTTCGCCTGGAAGGAAAAGACTATGTCGTTCAGGATGGCGACGTGATGCATTTCCGTTTCAACGTTTAAGCATAGATCAAATACAATAAACAACTCACAATAGTAAGGAGTGATCCGAATATGATGTTGGATCGTTTACAGGCTTTGGCGGATCGCTACGAAAAGCTGAGTGAACTGTTATGTGACCCGGATGTTACCAGTGATACTAAAAAACTCCGTGAGTATTCCAAGGAACAATCCGGTCTTCAGGAAGCATACGATACCTATATGGAATATAAGCAAGTATTGGGACAGCTTGAAGCGGCTAAAGCCATGCAGAAGGAAAAGCTCGATGATGAAATGAGCGAGCTTGTCAAAATGGAAATTGAAGAACTGTCCGGCCGCAAAGAGGAACTGGAGGAGCGTCTGAAAATTCTGATGCTGCCAAAAGATCCTAATGATAATAAGAATGTTATTGTGGAAGTACGCGGTGCAGCGGGCGGTGATGAAGCGGCTTTGTTTGCGGCTGATTTATACCGGATGTATAGCCGGTATGCGGAATCACAAGGATGGAAAACAGAGGTGCTGGATGCGAATCTGAATGATCTGGGCGGATTCAAGGAGATTACATTTATGATCAAAGGAAACGGAGCATACAGCAAGCTGAAATACGAAAGCGGGGCGCACCGGGTGCAGCGTATTCCGGTTACGGAATCCGGGGGCCGGATTCATACGTCTACCTCGACAGTAGCCGTTATGCCGGAAATGGAAGATATCGACATCGAGATTAAGGATAGTGATATCCGCGTGGATACTTTCTGTTCCAGCGGTGCCGGAGGACAATCTGTAAATACGACCAAATCGGCGGTTCGTGTTACTCACGTTCCGACCGGTATTGTTGCGACTTGTCAGGACGGCAAGTCCCAAAATGACAACAAGGCGAAAGCCCTTCAGGTCCTTCGGGCGAGAATCTATGACCAGGTTCGACAGGAAGAGGAGGCGAAATATGCAGGCGAACGAAAAAGCAAGGTGGGAACAGGGGACCGCAGCGAACGAATTCGGACTTATAACTTCCCTCAAAGCCGGGTGACAGACCACCGTATTGGATTGACCCTGCACAAACTGGATAGTATCCTTGGCGGAGATTTGGAAGAGATCATTACCGCCTTAACTATGGCCGCACAGGCTGAACAGTTGGAAAAAGGAGAGCAGTAAGGCGATGCCTCATGCGGAAAAAACGATACGAGAAGCCTTTCTGAAGGCTTCTTCTTTTTTGAAGGAACGCGATGTGAAAGATGCGGTCATTTGTACAGAGCTTTTACTGCAGCATTTGTTTGGCTGGGAGCGCAGCACTTTACTGCTCCGGTGGGGAGAGGTTTTCCCTGCATCTTATGAAAATCAGTGGGAGGAACTGGTGAACAGGAAGGCTGGCGGCGAACCGGTTCAATATATTTTGGGGGAGCAGGATTTTTACGGCCTTCCGTTTGAAGTTAATAAAGCGGTACTGATCCCGCGTCCGGAGACCGAACTTCTCGTGGAACGAATCATCTACGAGGGCAAGCGCCTCTTTCCCCAAGGCAGCCCGCTGCTTGGGGATATCGGTACCGGGAGCGGGGCGATCCCGGTGACCTTGGCCCACGCCTGCCCGGAATGGCGTGTGTACAGCTCCGACCTCTCGCCTCTGGCGCTTGAGGTCGCAAGGCGCAACGCCGTCCGTAACGGCGTTGGAGACAGGGTCACCCTGCTGCAGGGTGACCTGTTGCTCCCCTACGTGGAGCGCGGTCTGCCTATTGATATTTTGGTGTCGAATCCACCTTATATCCCAACAGGGGACCTGCCCGCACTGCAACCTGAAGTGCGGCAGTTTGAGCCGCATACAGCTCTGTTCGGCGGTCCGGACGGCCTGGACTTATACCGCCGCATGATGGACCAGCTTGGCAGCCTGCCGAAGCAGCCGGCGCTGGTCGGTCTGGAAGTCGGCATCGGACAGGCGGATGACGTTGCCAATTTGCTCCGGGGAGCCGGAGACTGGTCTTCGGTGGAGTATGTAAAGGATCTGGCCGGCATCGACCGGCATGTCATCGCTCTATCGGCAATCTGATAGATTTGTTTTTCCAACTGTCAGATTCATAGGTTTAGGTCTCCCTTCCCTTGGCCATACTGGTGATAAGGGAAGGGGAGACTGAAGACCATGGTTAAACGGAAATCTTACAGGATTTATATGTATCTTATTTTTGCTGTGCTAGTGATGATGATGTGCTGGGATGCGAACCGGACGAATGCGGCTGTTCTGGGTGCGCCTATCCCCCAGGATTCCATTCGTTTGCGTATTCTTGCAAATTCGGATAAAGCTGCAGATCAGGCGATTAAACGCCGGGTGCGGGATGAGATTGTGGCCGCCATGCAGACATGGGTAAAAGGACCCCATAGCATTGAAGAGGCGAGAGGGATTGTAAAAGATCATTTGCCTGAACTCAGGGAGTTAACCGGGCGTATATTGAAGGAACAGGGATATGATTTTGGATACACCGTCGAACTGGGTGTCGTTCCTTTCCCTACCAAAATGTACGGAAACCGGGTTTATCCTGCAGGAGATTATGAGGCTTTACGGGTCACTCTCGGGGAAGGGAAAGGCCAAAACTGGTGGTGTGTGCTCTTTCCGCCGCTTTGTTTTGTAGATTCAGTCAAAGGGGAGGCCGTGGCCACCGCTGCTGATGGCCAAAGTGGGCCGGTACAAGGTCAGGCTTCCGGGGATATAGGGAAGCGGGCTGATGATCAAACGGCAGCAAAAGAAAGCGGAACCGCTTCAGACGAAAAAACCGAAGTCCGTTTCTTTCTCGTAGAGGTGATCAAATCTATCATAGAATGGATTGCTTCGATATTTAAATAGTTAGGATGAATCGTCATGACCTTGCATTGGAAAATAGACGAAAATGCCGCAACCCCGGCCTCTCTGAAGGCTGTGAGGGAAGCGGCTGCATTGCTTCGGGAAGGAAAAACTGTAGCCTTTCCGACAGAAACCGTATACGGGCTTGGAGCAGATGCTGCTCAAACAGAGGCGGTAAGGGCCATATTCACGGCAAAAGGAAGACCTTCAGATAATCCGCTTATCGTCCATATAGCAGATTGCAAACAGTTGGAAGACCTGGTAAGCGGGGTGCCGGAGGTGTTAGTCCCTCTTATGGATGCCTGTTGGCCGGGTCCGCTTACGTTAATTCTGCCTGTCAGGCCGGATGCGGTCTCTCCTCTTGTTACAGCCGGACTGGATACGGTGGGGATCCGTTTTCCGGACCATCCTGTAGCACTAGCCTTATTAAGGGAAGCCGGGATTCCAATTGCGGCACCAAGTGCTAACAGCTCCGGCCGCCCAAGCCCCACCAAGGCTTCCCATGTGCTTGAGGATCTGGACGGATGCATTGGAGGAATCATAGACGGGGGTGCCGCTGGTGTCGGAATTGAATCTACTGTTTTGCAGTGGAAAGATGGCGTTGTACATGTGCTGCGTCCGGGGGGATTTCATTGGAGCAACTCCAGGTTTTGCTTCCCGGGGTCCCTCTTAGAGAACCGGCTTCCTCTGAGCATGTGGAAGCACCGCGTGCCCCTGGAATGAAATACACCCATTACGCTCCGGCCGGGAAGCTTCTATTGGTTCAAGGCTCTCCGGCATCCCGGGTTCATCAGTGGATGAATGGACAGCTTGCCTTGGCCAAGGGCAGGGGGGAGCGGACAGGAGTCCTTACCTTTGAAGAACACCGGACCTGCTTTGAAGCAGATTATGTATCTGTCTGCGGGAGTCTGGCTAATCCTGATACAATTGCCCGCCGCCTTTATGACGGATTGCGTTCTTTTGACGAACATGATATTACGTATATCCTGGCTGAGACTTGCCCGGAAGAAGGGATTGGTCAAGCGGTCATGAACCGCCTGCTTAAAGCGGCAGGTCACCACATCGTCCAAATCTAGCATGTTTGAGAGATTGTCCGCATATCTTGAAAAAGAATATGTGGACAGGAGGGAAGCCGATGTTGACCGCAACCTCGTATGAGGCCGGGCAGTTTACAACGATCCTCATTATGGCTTTTGTGCTGGGTATGGATGCTTTTTCACTTGGCATTGGTATGGGGATGAGAGGGATTCGCGTCCTCGATATTTTAAAAATCAGCTTTATTATCGGTCTTTTTCATATTTTGATGCCGCTTACGGGCGTTTTTATGGGCCACTATGTCAGCAGCTTCCTGGGACATGTCGCAGCTTCTGCAGGAGGTGCCCTTCTCATCTTGCTTGGAGCGCATATGGTTTATTGTTCTTTCAAGGGGGAATCAGTCCAAACTTTGAATTACTCGTCTATATGGGGGATCTTCGTTTTTGCCTTGATGGTCAGCATTGATTCTTTTTCCGTTGGCGTATCTTTGGGCATGTTTGCCACGGATGTAATGCTTACGGTACTGACATTTGGCCTATTGGGAGGCGCAATGTCTATATTCGGATTGCTTCTCGGAAGACGGGTGGGTACTTGGATAGGTGAATATGGCGAAGCGATTGGCGGAGTAATTCTGCTTGCTTTTGGTCTGAAATTTTTGTTTTAAAAGAAACTATGCCCTAACTTTTATATTTATATTTAAATACCTTCTAGTTGGAATTATATTTCATTAAACACTTTAATCTAAATTATGCAATGACTCAATTGCAGAAGGATAAAGGGAGATTGCTTGGCATTTTTGGTTCCGCATGTTTCCGAAAAGAGTTTTTTTGGCTAAAATAGAAGATAGTTTCTCTTTTTTCCTTAAAGGATACTTATTTATAGAAGCTGTGAAAGGGGGACATGCCCTATGAAGCGTATTCTCTTTATTTGTACAGGGAATACCTGCCGCAGCCCTTTGGCTGAAGGGATATTGAGAAAGCTGGCTGAAGAAAAGGGGCTGGATATAGAGGTCCGCTCGGCGGGAGTATTTGCTGAAGAAGGAAGACCCATCTCTTCTCATTCGGCCCAAATTCTGAAAGAATACGGCCATGAGGAAACCATGAATAGCCGGCAGCTGAACGAACAGGATGTCCAGTGGGCAGACCTCATTCTAACCATGACGATGGGCCATAAAAGCAACGTAGTTTCCCGGCATCCGGAAACAGTAGACAAAATCTATACCCTCAAAGAATTTGTAGAGGATGACGGTGAAGTACGGACGATTATTGAAGAACGTGAAAAATTGATGACCGATATCCAAATTAAGCATTCTCTCTCTCAGGAAATAACTGTTGAAGAGAAGACCCGTATCTTTTTACTGGAAAACCAGTTGCCAAGCTATGATATTTCAGATCCGTTCGGCGGATCGATGCATGTATACAAAGAAACGGCGGAAGAAATCAAAATTTATCTGGAAAAGCTTGTGGCGAAGCTGGACCAGGATAAGCCTGAAAGCGAATAAGAACGGCTTCTGCTGAGAATTGCTTGGAGAAGCCAGTTAATTGGCATTTAAAATTCCGGATTATTGGTTTAGTTTTTTAGGCTTTACAGTCTTCTGTTCGGAAGGTACAATAAATGCAAAAGGAGCCCCGGTGTAACTGGCGACAGGTGGAGCGAACCACATGGAAGCACCGGGGAATACGGCCGGTCGCCTGGGCAAAGAGCAGCAGCATGCAAGTGAAGCATGCCGTCTGCTCTTTTTCGTTTTCCTTCTGCCCCCACGCTTGTTAACAAAGATTCAGGGACAAGGATTTTCCTATGCCGGGTTTGTTTAGGGTATAATACTAATACATGCTTATATTTGAACAAAGGAGGGGATTATGTTGAAATTAGCCTTAGGAGCCGACCATGCCGGTTACCGGCTAAAAGATGTGCTGATTCCGTTTATTGAATCTTTGGGACACGAAGTGGTGGATCTGGGGTGCAGCTGTGATAGTTCGGTTGACTATCCGGATTATGCATTGGAAGTATGTGATCATGTCATTTCAGGGATAGCGGACAAAGGGATCCTGATATGCGGGACCGGTATTGGTATGAGCATAGCTGCCAATAAAGTGCCCGGTATACGCTGTGCACTTGTTCACGACCTTTTTTCCGCACAGGCAACCCGTGAACATAATGATTCCAATGTACTCGCTATGGGGGAACGTGTAGTGGGGCCGGGCGTGGCTCAGGAAATTGTACGGATCTGGCTGGAAACGGAATTTTCCGGTGGAGAACGCCATGCCAACCGTGTAGGAAAAGTGAAAGCAATTGAAGAAAAGTATGCCATACATCCGTAAGAAGCAGTGATGACTTTGGCCTATTTAAAGTTCCACATTCCTACCTTTTAAAGAACAGGGTTACATAAAGAATCGAAGGCAAGGTGAAAATCGTGGTACAGAAAGAAACTACCGCCATAATAGCTGCTGTGAAAAAGGTTTTAACCGAGCTTATTGAGGCAGGAGGGCTGCGTAAGGGACAGTTGGTAGTGTTCGGCGTAAGTACAAGTGAGGTAATGGGCAAGCATATAGGAACAGCCGGAACTTTGGATGCCGCCAAACAAATCTACACGGGGGCTTCTGAGGTGGCCCGGCAGTATGGACTGCACCTTGCCTTTCAATGCTGTGAGCATTTGAACCGGGCTCTTGTTATAGAAGAGGATGTAGCAGAACGATACGGTCTGTACCCTGTCAGCGTAGTTCCTGTTCCCAAAGCGGGAGGTTCTATGGCTGCTTATGCTTACCGCCAAATGAAACGGCCCTGCGTGGTGGAACAGATAAAGGCTCATGCGGGTATAGATATTGGCGATACTCTTATAGGCATGCACTTGCGCCCCGTTGCTGTTCCGGTTCGTCCTTCAATCCGTTTGATTGGTGAAGCTCACGTGACAATGGCTTACACACGGCCCAAGCTGGTTGGTGGAGCCCGGGCGGTCTATACAATTGGGGATGAAACTTGCCTGGGCTAATCCGAAAAATGTGTTGAAATGAATTCAATCATTAATCATGGGGAGGAAACAAGATGAGCAAATTAGCCAAGCAAGATCCGAAAATTTTAGAAGCTATGAATTTAGAATTGAGACGCCAGCGCGACAAAATTGAGCTGATCGCTTCCGAAAACTTTGTGAGTGAAGCTGTTATGGAGGCAATGGGTACAGTCCTGACCAACAAATATGCGGAAGGATACCCAGGCAAGCGTTATTATGGCGGTTGTGAATGTGTAGATATCGTAGAAGGTATAGCGCGCGACCGTGCAAAAGAACTGTTTGGTGCCGAACATGCCAATGTCCAGCCTCATTCCGGCGCCCAAGCTAACATGGCTGTTTATCTTGCGGCTCTCAAGCCGGGCGATACGGTTCTTGGTATGAATCTTTCCCATGGGGGACATTTAACCCACGGAAGTCCGGTCAATGCATCCGGTATTTTGTACAACTTTGTTGAGTATGGAGTGTCTGAAGAAGATTTCCGCATTGACTATGATAAAGTGCGCAAGCTGGCATTCAAACATAGACCGCGCCTTATCGTGGCGGGAGCCAGTGCATATCCGCGTACGATAGATTTTGAGGCACTTGGCAGAATTGCCCAGGATGTAGGGGCGTTGTTTATGGTGGATATGGCCCATATTGCGGGACTTGTAGCCGTCGGCCTTCATCCAAGTCCGGTCCCTCATGCCCACTTTGTGACAACCACAACCCATAAGACTCTGCGTGGTCCCCGGGGAGGCCTGATTCTATGCAAGAAGCCTTGGGCTGCCGCCATCGATAAGGCGGTATTCCCGGGTACCCAAGGAGGACCGCTCATGCATATTATTGCAGCCAAGGCGGTAGCTCTCGGCGAAGCCTTGCAGCCGGAATTTAAGACGTATGCCCGGAATGTCATCGACAATGCAGCTGTACTGTCACAGTCTTTGCAGGCTGAGGGGCTTCATGTAGTATCCGGTGGTACAGACAACCATCTGATTCTGATTGATCTGCGCAATCTGAACATTACAGGCAAAGAAGCGGAACACATACTTGATGAAGTGGGCATTACCGTGAATAAAAATGCTATTCCTTTCGATCCGACCAGCCCGTTCATTACAAGCGGAGTCCGGATTGGAACACCTGCTGCCACTTCCCGTGGAATGGGTCGGGAAGCCATGAAAGATATCGCCCGTATCATTTCACTGACTTTGAAGAATCCTTCTGATGAGACGGCTTTGGAAAAAGCCAGGGCGATGGTGAATGAACTGACTTCCCAATATCCTTTGTACGAAGGATTGTCCTATTAAAAAAAGAGTAGAGACCGGCTGTTTTCCAGCCGGTTTTTTTATTTGGGAAATTGGGTTACTTTCATACGGACATTCCTGTCTTCCCAAAGTTGGCCAACCGGTTTCCCTTTTTGTAAAAAAAGGGGGTTTTTGTATACAGGGGTGTCGGAAATGGGGAGGATAAGTTAGATAACATATGATATAATATACGGGATTATTTGAAAGATGGAATGAAAATATCCTTTAAGAGACATCTGAGAGAAGAAGAACACAGGAGGAATATGCATGGGAAAAGTATTTGTGTGTGATCATCCGCTCATCCAACATAAACTGACATACATACGCGACGAGAACACGAAAACCAAAGATTTCCGGGAGCTGGTAGATGAAGTCGCTACTTTGATGGCGTATGAAATTACAAGAGATATTTCATTGGAAAATGTAAAGGTGAAAACCCCGGTTGCAACTGCTGACGCCAAGGTCATTTCCGGCCGGATGCTCGGTCTGATTCCTATACTACGTGCAGGACTCGGAATGGTGGAGGGAGTTTTGAAATTAATCCCGGCCGCAAAAGTGGGACATGTGGGCCTTTATCGTGATCCGGAAACACTTCAACCTGTCGAATATTATGTGAAACTGCCGACGGATGTTACGGAAAGAGAACTTATTGTAATTGATCCGATGCTGGCTACAGGCGGTTCGGCAAATATGGCGATTGAAGTGTTGAAAAAGAGAAACTGTTCGCAAATTAAACTGATGTGTCTCATTGCCGCTCCGGAAGGTGTGGAAGCTGTTCAAAAGGAACATCCGGATGTAGACATTTACGTGGCAGCAATCGATGATTATCTGGATGATCACGGATATATTATCCCAGGGCTTGGAGATGCGGGCGACCGTTTATTTGGTACGAAATAAAGTAGGAGGACATCTCATGAAGCGCTTAAAAGTAATTACAATTTTTG
This sequence comes from Paenibacillus larvae subsp. larvae, assembly GCF_002003265.1. Taxonomy (NCBI): domain Bacteria; kingdom Bacillati; phylum Bacillota; class Bacilli; order Caryophanales; family Paenibacillaceae; genus Paenibacillus; species Paenibacillus larvae. Next base: position 3,186,147 of record NZ_CP019687.1, on the reverse strand, counting down.
GCACAAGGCCTGAAGCCATCAAGATGGCTCCTTTAATTCTGGAATTAAATCAACATCCAGAACATATTGAATCTTTAATTTGCGTAACAGCCCAACATCGGGAGATGCTGGACCAGGTACTGGAGCTTTTCAAGATTCAACCTGATTTTGACCTGAATGTAATGAAGAACCGTCAGACGCTGAATGAAATCACCATTCGTGTGTTACAGGGACTGGAGCCTATATTCCGTGAAGCCCAGCCAGATCTGATTCTGGTTCATGGGGACACGCTTACTACATTCCTTGCCAGCTATGCGGCATTTATGCAAAAAATTAAGGTGGGCCATGTGGAGGCTGGTTTGCGTACGTGGAACAAGCTTTCTCCTTATCCGGAAGAGATGAACCGTCAGCTGACAGGGGTTCTGGCGGATCTGCATTTTGCTCCTACTGGCTGGTCGGCGGGGAATTTGCGCAAAGAAAATAAAAATGAAGGTCAAATTTATATAACCGGAAATACAGTAACGGATGTGTTCCAGTACACTGTGAAAAAAGACTTCCATCATCCGGTATTGGAGTGGGCAAAAGGGAAAAGAATGATTTTGATGACAGCCCATCGCCGGGAAGCTCAAGGAAAACCGCATAGACAAATTTTCCAAGCTGTGAGAAGAATCGCAGATGAGTTTGACGATGTCGTGGTAGTATATCCTGTACATCCTAGCCCAGCAGTAAAAGAACCTGCATATGAGATCCTAGGAGATCACGAACGAATCAAGCTGATTGATCCGCTTGATGTTTTTGAATTCCACAACTTCTATCCTCATACCCATATGATCTTAACGGATTCCGGTGGGCTGCAGGAAGAGGCGCCTTCATTTGGCGTACCGGTTCTGGTATTGCGGGACACCACTGAGCGGTCGGAGGGAGTGGAAGCTGGCACTTTGGAACTCGTAGGTACCGACGAGGAGAAAGTGTACGAAAGCACAAAGGCTCTTTTGACAAATGTATCCAAATATGACCGAATGAGAGAAGCGGTCAATCCGTACGGAGACGGTCAGGCCTCTAAACGGATCGTCCAATCCATTCTCTATGATTTCGGTTATATTTCTGATAGGCCAGAACCGTTCCATCCGTGACAATATATTGACAAAACATGAAAGTATACAGTTATGGTGTTTGGTTTGAAGAACAAGAAAACCTTGATAAATAAGGGTTTTCCTGTTCTCCTTCCATTTGAACGTTCTACAGGAATGAATTGACAAAAGGAAGATGGCTTGGATAAAATAATGTAGGATTGGTGTGACGCAAATCACAGACATTCTTTTAAGGTGGAATTATTTTGAAAACGCCTAACTCTAACCCTAATCCGTGGAAGGCCGCCGGGTTAGTCAGTGCCATGGGGTTGGACATAGCCGCTTGCACATTGTTTGGTTATTGGATTGGACGCTATTTCCATCTGCATTTTGGCTGGTCGAAAAACTGGATATTGGGCGGTGTTTTTACCGGATTTTTCATCGGAATAGCCACTGTAATAATACTGCTCAAGAAGTTCTTGGAGGACTCAAATGAATGATTACCTTAAGACCGCCATGCGCTTCGCTCTCTTTTTCCTGAGCATCTGTTTGCTTACCTGGGCTTTATCGGTCCCGCTTAGACCATATGTGGCCGGACTGATTCTAGGAGTTTCAGTCAGCTTGTTCAATGCTTACCTGCTAAAGCGGAGAATCGAAGTAATCACCTTGTACAGCTTGCAGAACAAAGGGAAAAAGGTTAGTCTGGGGTTTGTGACCAGAGCTTGTTCCGCTTTGCTTGCCGTTATGATTGCTGTCAAGTATGCCGGACAAATTCATCTAGTTACCACCATTATCGGATTATTCCTTATACAGCTTTTCATGCTGTTGATTGGTATTTTATCCAACAAAGGATATAAAGCGTAGTGCATGGAAAGGGGTGAATGAAGGAAAATGCATAAATTTCCAGTTCTAGAAATCGGCGGTTTAAATATTGATATTTCTACGTTCTTGGCTATTATTATCAGCTGCATTATCGTATTTGTTTTAGCAAAACTGAGCGTCAGGAATTTATCAGTAGACAATCCGTCGAAGCTTCAAAACTTCATGGAGTGGGTCGTCGAATTTGTACACAATTTGATAGCCAGCACCATGCCTTTAAAACAAGCCAAGACCTATATCTCACTTGGTATGACCTTGATTATGTTCATCTTTGTTTCCAACCTGTTGGGTCTTCCGTTTGGAATTGTAACCGAACATCATGAGCCTCTTACGGTTGCAGGACATAACATCGTATCTGAACAAACTATCCAGGAAGCTGTTGCAAAAGGAAAAGAAGGTGTCGAAATCGCTTGGTGGAAATCACCTACAGCTGATTTGTCCGTCACATCCGGACTCGCCGCCATCGTATTCTTCCTAGTCCATTTCCTGGGTCTAACACGCAATACTAAACATTATCTGAAACATTATTTCCAGCCGTTCTGGTTCTTTTTCCCGCTCAATCTTATTGAGACGTTGGCTAAACCAGTTACTCTGGCCCTTCGTTTGTTTGCCAACATTTTTGCGGGAGAGGTTCTAATTGCTACGATTCTGATGGCAGGAATATTTGGTACGCCTCTGCTTATCGCATGGCAAGGTTTCAGTATCTTTGTCGGTGCCATCCAGGCCTTCTTGTTTACGATTCTGACTATGGTATACATTGCGGATTCCACCAAACACGAAGAAGGACACTGATTCTCTGTTGCAAATCGAAACTGACCGGGGTTACCTGCTTCGGCAGATTAGAGAACTTATATTTATTTTGAAAAACTGAAGAATGTTTAAGGAGGAACATATTCATGGAATTTTTAGCAGCAGCTTTAGCTATTGGATTAGGCGCTATCGGCGCAGGTGTGGGTAACGGTTTGATCGTAAGTAAAACAGTAGAAGGTATCGCTCGCCAGCCTGAGCTTCGCGGTGCCCTGCAAACTACGATGTTTATCGGTGTTGGTATTGTTGAGGTTGTTCCGATCATCGGTGTCGTACTTGGTTTCCTAATGTTCTTTAAATAACCATAGCCAAGGTTGGGCGGGGAAGGCCTGTGCCATCCACGCCTTCGTTTTGCTTTAAGATGAATTCAAATCCGGTTTAGGTCTGGAAAGGAGTGGAATGAATGTCTTGGCATTGGGAATCGTTTGTGTTTGCGATTTTTGCCTTTGCAATTTTATATTGGCTTTTAAATAAATATGCGTTCGGCCCATTATTCGGCATTATGGAAAAACGCGCGGAACTGGTTCAAGAACAGCTTAAATCAGCTGAAACTAACCGTACGCAGGCAGAGCAGCTGGTAGCAGAGCAAAAAGAGGCTATCCAGGAAGCGCGCAAGGATGCTTACAATATTGTCGAACAGGCTAAACAGGCCAGCACACGGCAAGCGGAAGAGATCGTACACAAAGCCAAAGAGGATGCTTCCCGCATCAAGGAAGAGGCTGTACGTGATATTGAAAGCGAAAAGAACAAAGCTATTGCTGCCCTTCGCGAGCAAGTCGGCGATATGTCCGTGTTGATTGCCTCGAAGGTTCTTGAAAAAGAAGTCGATGCAGGCGAGCAGCAAAAACTTGTGAACCAATACCTCAAAGAGGTAGAGGGGGACAAGTATGAACAATGATATCGTTGTTGCTAAACGTTATGCCAAAGCACTTTTCGAAGTAGCCCAGGAGCAAAACACAGTTTCCCAAGTGGAAGAAGAGCTGAAAGTAATGGTCGAACTGATTCAGGGTGATAGGGAATTGGATGCTTTTCTAAACCATCCCAACGTGGAATCGGATGTGAAAAATGACGTTCTGCAAAAAACATTGGAAGGGAAAATGTCCGCCCCTGTTCTGAATACTTTAAAATTGATGGTATCCAGAAAACGGATAGGCATTTTGCCTGTTTTGCTCCATGACTTTGTAGATATCGCCAACGAGAAACTTGGCAGGGCAAATGCGGTGGTGCATACACCATTTGCTCTTAATCCGGAACAAGAAAAAGATCTCATCGATTATTTCGCTAAATTAACTGGTAAGACCATACGTTTAGAAACTGTTCTAGATTCAAGTCTTATTGGCGGTGTTACTGTCCAAATCGGAGACCGTGTATATGACGGCAGCTTGAAAGGTAAGCTGGACCGTTTACAAAAATCATTGAAACAAGCTCAATCACTGTAGATAGGGGTGAGGTTCGTTGAGTATCAGACCTGATGAAATCAGTACGCTGATTAAACAGCAAATTGTTAACTATAAATCAACTGATTTGGACGTAGTTGATGTAGGAACTGTTATCCAGATTGGTGACGGTATTGCCCGCGTTCACGGGCTGGAAAATGCAATGGCCGGCGAGCTTCTTGAGTTCTCTAACGGCGTTATGGGTATGGCGCTGAACCTGGAAGAAAACAACGTGGGTATCGTTATTCTGGGGCCGTATACAGACATTCGTGAGGGAGACCAAGTAAAGCGTACCGGACGCATTATGGAGGTTCCTGTTGGTGAAGAGCTTCTTGGCCGGGTAGTGAATCCTCTGGGTCAACCACTTGACGAAAGAGGCCCGATTGAAACGAAGCAATATCGCCCTATTGAGTCTCCGGCTCCTGGAGTTATGGCCCGTAAATCGGTTCACGAGCCTATGCAGACAGGAATGAAAGCCATTGACTCCATGGTCCCGATCGGACGCGGCCAACGTGAGTTGATTATTGGCGACCGCCAAACCGGTAAAACCAGTATTGCCATTGACACGATTATTAACCAAAAAGGCAACGGCATGAAGTGCGTATACGTAGCTATCGGACAAAAACAGTCCACGGTAGCAAATGTAGTAGAAACCCTTCGCCGCCATGGCGCTCTGGATTATACTATCATCGTAACAGCAAGTGCTTCCGAGCCTTCCCCGTTGCTTTATCTGGCTCCTTATGCCGGCTGCGCAATGGGTGAGTATTTTATGTACAAAGGCGAGCACGTTTTGGTTGTGTATGACGACCTGTCCAAGCAAGCAGCTGCATATCGCGAACTTTCCCTGCTGCTCCGCCGTCCGCCGGGCCGCGAAGCTTACCCAGGGGACGTTTTCTACTTGCATTCCCGTCTTCTTGAGCGTGCAGCTAAATTGAATGATGAACTGGGTGGAGGTTCTTTAACCGCCTTGCCGTTCATTGAAACACAAGCGAATGACGTATCTGCGTATATTCCGACTAACGTAATTTCCATTACAGACGGACAGATCTTCCTGGAATCCGACTTGTTCTACTCCGGTCAGCGCCCTGCGGTTAACGTAGGTAACTCTGTATCCCGGGTAGGGGGTTCGGCGCAGATCAAAGCAATGAAGAAAGTTGCCGGTACCCTGCGTCTGGATTTGGCTCAATATCGTGAGCTTGCCGCCTTCTCGCAGTTCGGTTCGGATCTTGATAAATCGACGCTTGCCCGTTTGAACCGTGGTGAACGTACACTCGAAATTCTGAAACAGGGTGTGAATGAACCTCTGCCGGTTGAAAAACAGGTAGTTAGTATCTATACCGCTGTCAAAGGATTCCTGGATGATATCCCAGTTGTTGATGTGATGCGTTTCGAAAAAGAATTCCTCTCTTTCATCGAAAGCAACAAGCCGGAAGTGCTTGAAAATATTCGGGAAACCAATGACCTTACTAGCGAAAACGAACAAGTGTTACAAGATGCCATTAATCAGTTCAAAAAAGGATTCGCACCTTCCGAATAAGATAAATCGGTGTTGATCTTGCTCCCGCAAGCTCAACCATCATCGTGAATTATGCAAAATGCTAATGCAGAAAAAGCGAAATAATAAACGGTTTTTATATATATACGCAGTGCTTACGAGAAGTTAGTTTCGCTTTGCGAAACAAGGTAATGCTACGAAGTAGTTTTTGCTAACGCAAAAACTTTAAGGTGGTGAAAAAGTTGGCTGTATCCATGCGCGATATTAAGCGTCAGATCAAAAGTATCCAAAATACGAAGCAAATCACCAAAGCGATGGAGATGGTCGCGGCATCTAACCTGAGGAAAGCTCAGGAAGCGGCACAATCCTCCAGACCTTATGTGGAAAAGATCAAAGAGTTTGTCTCTGGCATTGCCGCCGGAACATCAGGGTTTAAGCATCCTATGCTGGACAAAAGACCAATCAAAAAGACGGGCTATCTTGTAATAACTTCCGACCGCGGGCTTGCCGGCGGGTTTAACTCTAACTTGCTTCGTAAATTGATGAATACTTTTAACACCAAGCATGCATCCAAGGACGAGTACGCGGTATTTGTAGTAGGACGAAAAGGCAGAGACTTTCTCAAAAGACGCGGTATTCCCATCGTAGAAGAAGTAACGGGATTGCCTGATAATGTCAATTTTTCTGACATTAAATCCATTGCCAATGCTGCGGTAACGATGTTCGCAGAAGGCGAATTTGATGAATTGTATCTCGTATATAATCAGTTCATTAATGCAATTTCCCAAGTTCCTGTAGAAAAACGTTTCTTGCCGCTGGATGATGTGACAGAAGACGCTACAACAATCAGCTATGAATATGAACCGTCTCCGGAAGGTGTACTGGAAATTCTTCTTCCAAGATATGCTGAGACTCTGATTTACAGTGCGGTATTGGAGAGCAAGGCCAGCGAATTTGGGGCTCGGATGACAGCTATGGGTAGTGCGACGAAGAATGCGACGAAGATGATTTCCAACCTTACCCTTACCTATAACCGGGCACGACAAGCTGCCATTACTCAGGAGATTTCTGAGATTGTGGCTGGCGCCAATGCTCTGTAGGATGGACCAGTCCCGGCCTGCAAACGGTTGGGTATCGGGTCAAGACCTAGTACCGCTTATGAAGAAAGCTTTTCTTTAGGAAGAGCTCTTAGGAGGGAAAACGATGAACAAAGGACGCATTGTGTCCGTTCAGGGACCGGTTGTTGATATCGAGTTCGAACGCGGACATTTGCCTGATATTCTAAATGCAATTACCATTGAGAAAAAAGCAGAATCGGCTAATGAAGTAGGTATCCATCTTACGGTAGAAGTTGCACTTCAATTAGGGGATAATCTTGTTCGCTGTGTAGCTATGTCTTCTACCGATGGTTTGGTACGCGGAATGGAAGTCGTGGATACCGGAGCCCCGATTATGGTTCCTGTAGGCCCATCTACACTTGGCCGTGTATATAACGTGTTAGGGGAACCAATTGATGGAGATGGAGAAGCTGATCGTACTTTGACTTCTCCGATTCATAAACCAGCACCCGAATATAGTGATCTGACTACTCAAGCTGAGATGCTGGAGACAGGAATTAAGGTTGTCGATTTGCTTGCTCCTTATATGAAGGGTGGTAAAATCGGCCTTTTCGGTGGTGCCGGTGTAGGTAAAACCGTTACCATGCAGGAACTTATTCATAACATCGCCCAGGAACACGGCGGTATCTCTGTATTTGCCGGTGTAGGCGAGCGTACCCGTGAAGGGAACGACCTGTACCATGAGATGAAAGATTCTGGTGTTATTGCAAAAACTGCGATGGTGTTCGGTCAGATGAACGAACCGCCAGGTGCCCGTCTTCGCGTGGCTCTATCCGGTTTGACAATGGCTGAGTATTTCCGGGATGAAGAAGGTAGGGACGTTCTTCTCTTCATCGATAATATCTTCCGCTTTACCCAAGCGGGCTCCGAGGTATCCGCACTACTGGGACGTATGCCTTCTGCGGTTGGTTATCAGCCGACTCTGGCAACCGAGATGGGGCAGCTTCAAGAGCGGATTACCTCTACCAAGAAAGGTTCGGTTACATCCATTCAGGCGATTTACGTGCCTGCGGATGACTATACAGACCCGGCTCCAGCTACGGCATTCGCCCACTTGGATGCGACGACTAACTTGGAGCGGAGTATTGCTGCAAAAGGTATCTTCCCTGCGGTAGATCCTCTTGCCTCCACTTCCCGTATCCTTACTCCACAAATCGTCGGAGAAGAACATTACGAAGTGGCTCAAGGCGTGAAAGAGATCCTGCAGCGTTATAAAGAACTTCAAGACATTATCGCCATCTTAGGTATGGATGAACTGAGTGAAGAAGATAAAATTACCGTTAACCGTGCCAGAAGAATTGAACGTTTCTTGTCTCAGCCTCTTCACGTTGCAGAACAGTTCACTGGTATCAAAGGTATCTATGTCCCCGTTAAAGAAACTGTACGGAGCTTTAAAGAGGTGCTTGAAGGTAAGCATGATGACCTTCCGGAAGCGGCTTTCATTAACGTGGGTACAATCGAAGAAGCAAGAGAAAAAGCCAAAACGCTGTAATTCAGCAAGCATGCTGTCATCGCTTGCCCTATAGGGGGAATGAACGTGAGTACTTTCCTTTTGGAAATTGTAACTCCGGAACGCAAAGTGTATGAGGCAAATGTTCATATGGTTATCGCGGAAGGGGTGGAAGGGCAGCTTGGTATTCTGCCTAATCACATTCCTCTGGTCACACCTTTGAAAATCGCACCTTTCCGGGCCAAGCTCGAAAATGGAACGGAAGATGCCATAGCTGTGAATGGCGGTTTCATGGAAGTGCAAAAAGATAAGGTGATCGTGCTGGCGGAAAGTGCCGAACTTCCGGGGGATATCGATGTTGAACGTGCTCAAGCTGCAAAAATGCGTGCGGAGAATCGCCTTGCCCAAAAGCAGGACGAATTGGATTTCCGCCGGGCTGAACGGGCTCTTCAAAGGGCATTGAACCGGCTTGAAGTTCATGGTTTGAAAAGACAATAAGGCCAATATGAGAACAGCCCAAGCTATACGCTTGGGCTGTTTTATGCAGCCGCAGATTTTTTGCATTTTTCGGTGAACCATGTTGGTCGGGTACTCGTATTATCATCGACGTCACAGGAAAGGGGCTTTTCCGGGATGGAATCCACCCAAGAGCAAACACGGATTAAGCAGGCGCAAAGTGGAGATCAGAAAGCTCTGGCTTTGCTGTTCCATCACTATTATCCTTTTCTGTTCAAATATGCGCTAAAGTTAACATGGAGCCGGGAAACAGCGGAAGATTTTGTGCAGGAAACGATGCTGAAGGCCATGACTCATCTCTCCTCGTATAATGGAACCTCCCGTTTTTCCTCCTGGTTGGTTACGATTGGAACCCGGCAGTATTTTGATCAGATTCGCAAATGCAAACGGGAGAAAAAATGGATAGAGGAAGAAAAAAAGCATGCGCTGAGAAAACTTCAATGGAATTTTGGTACTCATAATATAGAATGGTCGGAGACGATGGGGATTTTCCATAAGATTCCTGACAGCACCCGTATTCAATTCTGCTGAAGCATTACTATGGGTTTACTTATGAGGAGATAGCCGAGATGATGAATGTTCCGACAGGTACTATAAAATCGAGAGTGTCCATTGGACTCAAAGGGCTAAGAAAGGAGCTGAAAGCAGATGAAACGTAAAGACGAAATGAATCAGAGCTTGTCGGGGCCCAGGGAACAGAGGCAGGAGACGGAGGATATCCCCGAGGAACTGAACGTTCTTCTTGCGCAGTTAAAACAGGCGGAGGAGCTTTTTCCTGTAAAGGTACCCTCTGCAGAGCAGCTTGACCAACAGCTTGCCGAAAAATTGAAACAACAAAAGGCTGCGTCCCGCAGGGAACTGGCCTGGTTTTCATTGTCTTCTTTGGCAGTAATATCCGTATCTTTCCTTACCTTTACGGAGATACCTGCCGTCTTCATGGGTATCCAGCTGGCAGCTTCTTTAGGTATCCCGGCCGGTTATTTGCTGGTTTTGCAGCGGAAAAGAAGAAAGGACGAAGTCCTATGAGGCAGATTGCTCCCGATATGGCAGTCTGGTTAATTCCACTGATTATCGTACTGCTCCTCATCCAAAGTTTCTGTTTATTTACCAATGCCAGAAGAAGAGGAAGGAATGCCTGGTTTTGGGGATTGTGGGGATTGATCCAATTACCCTGTCCAACTTTATTTTATCTCCTTTTTGTAGTTAAACCGTTTCGTAAAAAAACAGGCGGGTAAAATATTTGGGACGTATACTTTTACAGCACCTTTATCCTGACTCTTCTTTGCATTATGAGGGCGGCTGCCATTCCCGGTAAAGAGAGAGGAGCGGCCTAAACCATGTCTGTTCATACAAATGTCATAAATATTCCAACCGGAATATTTTGCCAATTACCCCTGAAAACTTCTTGACAGGGGCTTTTTATATGTTCATGCACACTTATTTGGAATTATTTTTATTAGACACCTATTTTTTCCTTGTGCTATAATGGCCTAAGGTTGATATTTCCATTATTAGAAGGAAAGATAGCTAGAAGAATCCATGGTGAAAGTAAAAAATGCATCCGAAAATGGGTTCAGACTAAATCTATTGGATGCGGTTACATAGGCATGTACACTACAAAGTATGTCATTGTAGCAATCTTTGTTGGACTGGGGATTCTACTCCCGATTACTGCACTTACCCTTGGAAAATGGTTAAGGCCCCATAAGCCGGTCCAGGAAAAGTACACAACCTATGAAAGTGGAAACGAACCAGTCGGGGAAGGGCAAATCCGTTTTAACATCCGGTATTACCTGTTTGCCCTTATGTTTATCGTCTTTGACGTGGAAACTGTTTTTTTGTATCCGTGGGCAGTAGCTTATAAAAAGCTGGGGCTGTTTGCTTTAGTTGAAATGTGCATTTTTGTTGCCATGCTGGCAGTTGGACTTCTCTATGCCTGGAAAAAGAAGGTGTTAAAATGGAATTCCGTTTAGATGCCGTCTTACCCGAGGTTCAGGAGGAACTGCAGCGCAATGTCTTTACTACAACACTGGATCAGGTGAAGGCATGGGCGCGAAGCAGTTCGCTCTGGCCATTAACGTTTGGTCTGGCCTGCTGCGCCATAGAAATGATGGGAACAGGGGCAGCCCATTATGATTTAGACCGTTTTGGAGTCATATTTCGTACCTCTCCCAGGCAAGCCGATGTAATGATCGTAGCGGAAACCGTAACGAAAAAAATGGCTCCTTTGCTGCGCCGTCTATACGAACAGATGCCGGAACCAAAATGGGTAATTGCCATGGGGTCCTGTGCAACGGCGGGAGGACCTTATGTGAAGTCTTATGCAGTAGTTAAGGGAGTGGATCAGGTCGTTCCGGTTGACGTTTACATCCCGGGTTGTCCGCCCAATCCGGCTGCCTTAATCTATGGCATTCATAAGCTGCAGGAAAAAATACGCTATGAAGCGAAAACCGGAAAGCGGGTGACCAACCTGTGACCGAGGAACATCTGAACAAAAAAACTGGAGATGAAAACGGACAGCAAGAGGAGACAGTGGAGAAAGCTGCTGGAAAACCGGTAGATTCCTCCTCAACTGAAGAGACAACTGCCCGGGAGATGAGCAAGGTAACAGAGGATGCGAAAAAAACGGCTGCGGAAGCAATAGATGCGGACAAGGAGGTGAAGCGGAAAGCGGCAGCGGAAGCGAGGGCGGGCCGTGCTGCAGCCAAAGCGGCCGAAGAAGCGGCAAAACCAAAAGAACCTTCCCCAAATCAACCGCTACTGGATAGGATGGTTCAGATTTTAACAGATCGGGTCCATGAAGAAGTGATCCAGGAAGCCTATATCAATGAACTTAACGGACATCTTCCCTGCGTAGTGATTCACCCTGAGCATTGGTATCAGGCGGCCGAGGAAATACATGCGCATGAAGAATTCGCGTGCAACTATCTGAGCAATCTAACCGGCATTGACCAGAAATCCCATTTGGAAATGGTTTACCACTTGAGGTCAATCCCTTCTGGAAGAGAATACATGGTAAAGGTGAAAACCGATCGGGATCGGCCTTCCATTCCTTCTGTGACTCCTATTTGGCCGACGGCTAATTGGAATGAAAGAGAAGTCTATGACCTTCTTGGAGTGGACTTTCCGGGGCATCCGGACCTGCGAAGAATTATGATGCCCGATGATTGGGTAGGCCACCCTCTAAGAAAAGACTATGAACCGCTTGACCCGGAGGTGTAGCTCTTGTTGCGTACTGAAGAATTGCTGCTGAACGTGGGGTCCCAGCATCCAAGCACCCACGGGGTATTCCGTATTATCGTCAAGCTGGATAGTGAAATAATCAAGGATGCCATCCCGGTTATGGGGTACCTGCACAGGGGAACAGAAAAACTGGCAGAGAATCTAACCTATACACAGGTGATTCCTTACACCGACCGCATGGATTATGTTTCAGCCATGACCAATAATTATGTGCTTGTACATACGGTAGAACAAATGATGCAGATTGAAATCCCGGAAAGGGCCGAATATCTAAGGGTTATTGTTATGGAACTGCAGCGGGTCGCCAGCCACATGGTTTGGTGGGGGACCTATTTGCTTGATATCGGGGCCATGAGCCCTTTCCTGTATGCTTTCCGTGATCGTGAAATCATTATTAATTTATTCAATGAACTATGCGGGGCCCGCCTGACTTACAATTACATGCGCATCGGCGGGGTTAAATGGGATGCACCAGATGGCTGGATTCAGAAGGTAAAGGACTTTATCCCTTATATGTACGGCAAACTGGAGGAGTATGACAGACTGGTAAGCGGAAACGAAATTTTCTTGGCACGAATCAAAAATGTGGGGGCTTACAATGCAGAGGACGCGATTGCCTATGGATTAAGCGGGTCTAACTTGCGGTGTACGGGGGTAAAGTGGGATTTGCGCAAAAACAAACCGTACAGTATTTACGACCGCTTTGAGTTTGACGTACCTGTAGGGAAAAACGGGGACTGCTATGACCGGTATCTGATTCGCCTGGAAGAAATCCGGCAATCCCTGCGTATTCTGGAGCAGGCTACCCGGCAAATTCCCGAAGGGGAAATTATGGGCAAGGCCCCCAGGGTTATTAAGCCTCCGGAAGGGGAAATGTATTGCTCTATTGAAGCCCCTCGTGGTGAAATCGGCTGTTATATTGTTTCACGGGGTAAACCCGAGCCTTACCGGCTGAAATTCAGAAGGCCTTCATTTGTGAATTTGCAAATCTTGCCTAAACTTTTAATTGGCGAAACGATGACCAACCTCATCACAATTTTGGGGGGCATCGATATCGTCGTTGGGGAGGTGGACTGCTGATGCTGGATCTTCTGCAGGAACAGCTTACCTGGGGACATTTTGCCGTATTTTTGGCATATGGAGTTGCAGTACTGCTCATTGTGCTGGTTTTTGTTACGTATGCCATTTATTTTGAACGAAAAGTCATCGGGTGGATGCAGTATCGGCACGGACCGAATCGAACGGGCCCATTGGGACTTTTGCAGACGGTGGCGGATGTTCTTAAATTGCTGATCAAAGAGGATACCATTCCGAAAAAAGCGGCCCGGGATTTGTTTATTCTGGCCCCGGTCATCACATTCGTCCCGGCTTTTTCCGTCATTGCAACACTTCCTTTTTCTCCGGGTTTAATTCACGCTGATTTGAATGTAGGTATTCTGTACTATGTGGCGTTATCCGGGCTTTCGACAATCGGGATCATTTTGGCAGGGTGGGCATCCAACAACAAGTATGCACTGCTTGGGGGAATGCGTTCCGTTGCCCAGATGATCAGCTATGAGGTTCCTCTTGTCATCTCGGTGGTCGGAATCATTATGATGACGGGAACGCTCAATTTGAACCAGATCATTGAGGCTCAAGGCGCCAATTTCTGGACCTGGAATTTTCTGCCTCAAATTATTGGATTCGTTGTTTTTATGATTGCAGGGGTATCCGAATTGAACCGGACGCCGTTTGACCTGCCGGAAGCCGAATCGGAGCTTGTCGCCGGCTATCATGTTGAATACAGCGGATTCCGCTTTGCTTTTTTTATGCTTGCCGAGTATGTATATGTGTTTGCTATCGCTTCGCTTACTACTATTTTATTTCTTGGCGGCTGGCAGCCTCCCTTGCAGATACTGGATTTCATTCCCGGAATTATCTGGTTTATTCTCAAGTTTTCCTGCATCGTCTTTTTCTTCTACTGGCTTAGAGCTACACTCCCCAGGGTTCGCATTGACCAATTAATGGGGCTTGGCTGGAAAGTACTCCTTCCATTGGCCCTTTTAAATATTTTTGTAACCGCGATTTACTTACACTTTGTCTCCTGACTCCACAGACTCGCATACGTATTTCTATACATGAGGGGGGATCACCCTTGAAAGGCATTATTAAAGGCCTTGGTGTCACACTCAAGAGTATGGTGTCCAAAAAAGTTACGTACGCCTACCCTGATGCTCCGCTTCAAATGCCGGACCGTTTCAGGGGAATTCAGCATTTTGAACCTGATAAGTGCATTGTCTGTAATATGTGCGCAAAAGTGTGTCCTACAGACTGCATCACTTTAACGGGAAAACCGAATCCCGATCCCGAGAAGAAAGGGAAGGTCATCGATACGTACGATATCAACTTTGAGATTTGCATCCTCTGTGATTTCTGTACGGAAGTATGTCCGACAGAGGCAATAGTCATGACCGGGAATTTCGAACTAAGCACTTACAGCCGGGATGAGCTTTTCAAAAATATGGAGTGGCTTGCCAACAATAACACTAACGTAAGGAAAGAAAATATCACGACTGCTCCAAAGGGAGGTGCCAGGAAGAATGTTAAGTAATATAGGGGCCTTCTTTTCTTCCGGTTCCAACTGGCTGTTTCTCTTTTTTGCCATGTGCGCCATTGGCGGTGCTATCTATATGGTCACATTTACAAAGGTTATTTACATGGTATTGTCTGCAGCCTTCACATTTATAAGTCTCGCCGGACTATATGTGCTTCTGGAGGCAGAATTTGTAGCTTTTGTACAGGTGCTAATCTATGCCGGAGCTATTTCCATTCTGATGATTTTCGGTATCATGATGACCAAACACCGGGCGGAAGAAAAACCCGGCGGACGGGTAGCACAGAAGGTACTTACCGGTATAGGTTGTCTTGCTTTGTTTGGCCTTCTCTTTTATGCCATCCAGCAGTCTACCTTTTCACCGGGCGAACTGAGAGAGGAAGATAATACGCTGGAAATCGGTAAGCTGCTCTTCAGCGGACATGTCATTCCTTTTGAAATTATGTCTGTTTTACTGACCGTTGCTTTTATAGGAGCTATTGTGATTGCCAAAAGGGAGGAGGACTGACTGATGGATTCTCTGGCAACTCCTTATTTGTCCTTGGCAGCCATCCTGTTTTGTATAGGGCTGCACGGTGCACTTACGAAAAAGAACGGAGTAGTGGTTCTGCTATCTATAGAACTCATGCTCAATGCCGTTAACCTGAACCTGGTTGCTTTTTCCAAAATGGGAATAGCGCCTTCGTTGACCGGGCAAATCTTTTCTTTATTTACGATTACGGTGGCTGCGGCGGAAGTAGCTGTAGGCATTGCCATCCTGATTAGTTTATACCGAATCAAAGGAACGGCAGATGTTGATGAAATGGATTCTATGAAGCGCTAAAGGAGGAGTCGATCCGACATGGTTTCAGAATACTCGCATTACGCCTGGCTGATCCCCTTGTTACCGCTTCTGTCCTTTCTGCTGCTGATTCTGCTGGGCCGGAAGCTGAAAGCGGCGGGAGTCATCCTGGCGATATTGATGATGGCTGCATCTTGGATCCTCTCTTTACTGGTATTTATCGAGAGGTATTCGAATCAGACAGCAGCCTATATATGGGATCATTGGAGTTGGCTCCGTGTGGGCGATTACACGCTTCGCATGGGGTTTGAAGTCAACAATCTCAACTCGCTGATGCTTATTGTGGTGACTACCGTCAGTATGCTTGTCTATGTATATTCCAGGGGGTATATGGCAGAAGACGGGCGCATTCATGTATTTTACGCTTATCTTTCTTTATTTTCCTTTGCCATGCTGGGACTGGTGATCTCAGTAAACCTGGTAGAACTGTATATCTTCTGGGAACTCGTCGGGGCAGCGTCCTTCCTGCTGATCGGGTTTTGGTACCACAAGCCGGAGGCCAGAGCCGCTGCCAAAAAGGCTTTTATCATAACCCGGATCGGGGATGTAGGCCTCCTGATAGGCATTTTGCTGCTCTTTTGGGTTATGCCCGGACATGTGCTTGATTTTGCTTCTATTCAGTCTGTGCTCAGCCAGGGTACAGGAGGGATAGGGGAGCAAGTTCTATTCTGGATCGCTTTTTTGATCTTTATAGGGGCTGTAGGTAAATCGGGCCAATTCCCTCTTCATACATGGTTGCCGGATGCTATGGAAGGTCCCACGCCGGTCAGTGCCCTGATCCACGCCGCAACCATGGTAGCCGCTGGTGTATATTTGGTGGCAAGAACGTACGATATTTTCCTGGCGGCGCCGGATGCCCTAACTATTGTGGCTTATGTGGGCGGATTTACCGCATTGTTCGCAGCTACCATCGGTACTGCACAGAATGACATCAAGCGGGTGCTGGCCTATTCAACCGTCAGTCAGCTTGGTTACATGATGATGGCTCTCGGGCTTGGTGTCAGCATATCAGCAGGCATGTTTCATTTATTCACGCACGCTTTCTTCAAAGCACTTCTCTTTCTGGGTGCGGGAAGTGTCATTCATGCCGTTCATACACAGAATATTCAAGAGATGGGCGGATTGTCCCGCAAGATGAAAGTGACTACCTGGACCTTCGCGGTTGGTGCGCTTGCTTTATCCGGCATTCCCCCGTTTTCCGGCTTTTGGTCCAAGGATATCATCCTGTCGGAAACACTGGGAAAAAGCCCGCTGCTTTTCGTAATCGGTCTGTTAGCCGCCTTTTTTACGGCATTTTACATGGCCAGATTATTTTTCCTTGTTTTCACGGGTCAAAGCCGCAGCCAAACATCCGTAAAAGAATCTCCGGCTGTTATGACGGTTCCTCTGGCCGTGCTGGCTGTTCTTACCGTGGTGGGCGGCCTGGCTATTGTACCTTTCGTCAGCAGCAGTTGGCTGAGCGGACAGGGAGCGGATGGACATACCAATTACCTGGTGATGGTTCTATCTGTCCTGGCAGGGCTTTTGGGCATCGGTTTAGGTTATCTGATGTATGGAAAACAATCGGGCCGTCCGGCTGCAGTTGCCAAGACAATTCCTTGGCTATACCAGCTTGTCAGCCGGAAATATTATCTGGATGAACTGTACCATGTGGTATTCGTTATTCCCCTCAAAGCAGCTGGTACGGTTCTTAATGCGGTAGACCGTTATGTTGTAGACGGTGCCGTGAGACTGGTTGCAGGGGTTGCAGTCGGCCTTGGGAAAACCGGTTCACGCCTGCAAAACGGGCAGGTTCAGACTTATGCTCTGGTGACTTTGTTTGGTCTGCTGATTCTGGTAATTGCTATGGTGGGAAGGAGGTTCCTCCATGTTGGTTAATCCGCTCACCCTGCTTGTATTTTCTCCTCTTCTGGGAGTTCTTGTATTATTGCTTCTTCCTAAAACAAAAGAACATGCCCTTCGCTGGACTGCCTGGGTGACAACTCTAATCCCTGCCGGGCTGTTCATCTATATATACGCGTTATTTCAATCCGGACGGGGGATGCAGTTTAAAGAGTCGTTCAATTGGATTACTTTCCCGCTTAATAAAGAATTTTTCGGGGAAGGAGTACAGTCTTACTTTTTTAATGTGACCTTGAGTCTGGGGATTGACGGTTTATCCCTTCCTCTTGTTGGTTTAACGGCTCTGGTATTTATAGCTGCCGCATTCGCATCCTTTCATGTTAAAACCAGGCTGAAACTGTACTATATTTGGTTTTTAGTACTGGAAACAGGAGTAATGGGCGTATTTACTGCGCAAGATTTATTCTTGTTCTTCCTGTTTTTTGAACTGACGCTGATTCCGATGTTTTTCCTGATTGGCATGTGGGGGGAGATGGACCGCGAGAAGGCGTCAATGAAGTTTCTATTGTATAACGGAGTCGGTTCGGCACTTATGTTTATTGCTTTCCTCATTGTAATTGTTACAGCAGGCTTCACTCAGGAAATGTCGAACAGCGGGGTTATAGTCCAGTACAGCG
Source organism: Paenibacillus larvae subsp. larvae (assembly GCF_002003265.1). Taxonomy (NCBI): domain Bacteria; kingdom Bacillati; phylum Bacillota; class Bacilli; order Caryophanales; family Paenibacillaceae; genus Paenibacillus; species Paenibacillus larvae. Next base: position 3,168,201 of record NZ_CP019687.1, on the reverse strand, counting down.
GACAGTTAGATACCATTATGAATAATCTGTTTCAGGATCCGAATGCACTGGTAAATATGCCTGTAAACGGACCGCAGGAAAATCCGTTCTTCCTAAGCGAGGCAATGAGAATTGGCCTGTTTCTGCTCATGCTGTCCGCATTCGGCATCAAGCTGCCGTTATTTCCGTTCCATACCTGGATGCTGAAGGTACATACGGAAGCCCCGCCTTCCATTGTCATGATTCACTCTGGAATTTTGCTTAAAATGGGGGCATACGGCCTCATCAGGTTCGGTGTTCTGTTATTCCCTCAGCAAGCGGTGGATTTGGCCTGGCTGCTCGCCCTTCTCGGCGTGGTCAATATCTTGTACGGTGCCATCTTGGCTTTTGTCCAGAAGGAATTCAAGCTGGTACTGGCCTATTCCAGTATCAGTCACATGGGAATTGTGCTTTTGGGGCTTGCGGCTATGAATACGATCGGAATGCAAGGTGCCGTTTTTCAACTTGTCTCGCATGGTCTGATTTCTGCCTTGTTGTTCCTGCTAGTCGGTACTGTTTACGAACGGACTGGTACAACCGAACTAGGTGGACTGGGCGGACTCGCGAAACCGGCCCCGTTCATCAGTGGGATGCTGCTTGCAGCAGGTCTTGCTTCATTGGGACTTCCCGGCATGTCCGGTTTTATAAGCGAGTTTCTGTCGTTCCTGGGACTATTCGGCGTATATAAAGGATATGCCATTGTGGGAGTGGTCGGCATTATCTTCACAGCCGTTTACGTGCTCCGTGGGGTAATGTCTATCACTTATGGACCTGCACCGGAACGAATAACAGCGGTCCCGGATGCCAAATGGGCTGAAGCTGTGCCGATGCTGATGCTGATTGCGGCGATTGTGCTTATCGGAGTCTATCCGGCTATCATCAGTGATCCTCTTCAGCAGACCGTTGCCGGATTCAATCAAGTCATTCAAAGCTTCGCCGGGAAGATAGGGGGATAGAGGATGGAACCGCTACGTTTACATGCTGCAGATCTGGCACACCTGCTTCCGGAATTGACCTTGTTGATTACTGCAATTGTTCTTTCATTACTGGATTTATTGCTGCCTTCCAGACTGAATAGGGGATTTATTGGCTGGCTCTCCTTGGCAGGGCTGCTCCTGTCATCCTTTTTTGTGATGCAGCAGCTAAATCCTGCCGAACCTGTTGTTCTTTTGCATCAAAGTTTCCGTGTAGATGACTTTGGAAATATACTCAAGCTGATCATACTCGGCAGCACAGCCCTGATCACGTTTATGAGCATCGGGTGGGTGGACCGGAAGCAAATTCCGCATACCGGTGAGTTTTACTACCTGCTTCTCCCTGCTGCATTAGGAGCCATGATTACAGCTTCATCCGGAGATCTAATTACGTTGTATGTAGGTCTTGAACTCCTGAGTATTTCTACCTATATTCTTGTAGCTATGAAGAAAAAAGAGGGAAAATCAGGTGAAGCCGCTTTTAAATATGTAGTTCTTGGCAGCATCTCTTCAGCTTTCATTTTATATGGAATGTCCTTCCTGTATGGAATCAGCGGTACAACCAATATAGCGGAGATGGCCAAAACCCTTCCGGCAGCTGTCCAGTCCTACGAACTGCTCTTGTATATGGCTGTTTTCTTTCTTATAGCAGGGTTTGGATTTAAAATATCGGCCGCTCCCTTTCATAACTGGGCGCCGGATGTCTATCAGGGGGCCCCGACGCCGGTTACGGCCTTTTTGGCTGTCGTATCCAAACTCGCCGGTTTCTCCATTTTATTCCGGTTGTTCTATGGATTGTTCACCATCACAGATATGGGAGTTTTTTATAAGGATGTTTTTCTGGCCATTTCCGTAGTTGCGGCGGTATCCATGATCGCCGGGAACGTGATCGCCTTAAGGCAGAATAACGTAAAGAGGCTGCTGGCTTATTCGGGAATTGCCAATGCGGGGTATTTGCTGGTTCCGATCGGTGCTTTTTTCGGCTCATTGCATTTCAGTATGTTTACTGAATTCATTTATTATCTGATTGCCTATGCGTTTATGAATATCGGGGCTTTCGGAGTGCTTATGGTGATTGAAAAATCCCTTGGAACTACGGATCTTAAAGGATTCACCGGCCTGTTTTACCGGGCGCCTTATACAGCAGTTGCTATGACCCTTATAGTATTTTCTCTGGCGGGAATGCCTGTAACGGGAGGATTCTTCGGAAAACTTTATATTTTGCTCGGTTCTATGGAAGCGGGGAACTACTGGCTGGCGGCCGTCATGCTGCTCACCAGTGTTATTTCCTTCTTCTACTACTTTGGCATTTTAAGACAAATGTTTATGCGGACCCGGTACAATCTGGATAATCCGATCCGTATCCCCTTTCCATTGGGAATGGTCATCTGGATCTGCGCTTTGCTCGGCGTGATTATCGGATTTTATCCGCAGGGCATACTGGAAGGGATCAATCAAATCTTTAGTTTTGCCAAAGACCTCCTTTTTTTTATCGTAAATTTGGTATAATAGTAACCTCTTCGTAATCCATTACGGGGAGGTTTCTTTGTATAGTTAAAAGGGTGCATGTTAAACACTTGCATAATTCAATTGAAATGCTTTTTAGGACTTAAGTAATTGATGGTTTCGATTAACTGGAGAAGGACTTCTTTGATATGAAAAAATGCTGGTTTATCTTGCTGTTGGTTTTTATCCTTATAGGTGTGGAAAGCATAGGGTTCCAGTCTACCCAAGCGATCCCTTTATCCAATGACCCTAAACTGAGCAAGCAGGATTATCTTCAGAGAATTGGTATAGAACGGGCGTGGAATGCTACACCAAGCGACAGCAGTACGGTACTTGTGGCTGTCGTGGATACAGGTGTGGATCTTAACCACCCTGATCTGGTTGGTAGACTGGTAGACGGCGTTAATTTGATCAATCCCAAACTTCCCCCCAAAGACGATAACGGACATGGAACGAACGTTGCCGGAATCATAGCGGCAACTATCAACAACGACATAGGGATTGCCGGTATAGCCCCGAACGCCAAAATTATGCCGATCAAGGCCATGGAAGCAGATGGTACCGGCAGCGAGGCAAAGCTTGGCGAAGGTATTCGTTATGCGGTCGACCATGGTGCCAAAATCGTGGTGCTGTCCCTTGGGCTGAATAAATATTCTGAATATATGAAAGATACTGTTAAGTATGCTGAGGATCACGATGTGCTTCTGGTGGCGGCAACCGGCAACGAAGCCGGGTCCGTCAAATATCCGGCAGCTTATCCCTCCGTTCTTTCTGTGGGTGGAGTGGATGCGAACAAACAAAAATCCCCTCTTTCCAACTTTGGTCCTGAACTTGATATTGTAGCTCCTTTTGATGTATACACAACTTGGATGGGTGGTGTATATGATTATAATCGGGGGACTTCTATGGCTGCCCCGCAGGTTGCCGGGGTCGCAGCTTTGGTTTGGGGGAAATACCCTGACATGAAATCGTATGAGGTAGCGGACTTGCTAAAGCAAACCGCAGAGAAACTTAGCCCTTCAGGATGGAATGAATACACAGGATATGGGATGTTGAGAGCCGATGAGGCTATGGTTCAACCTTTGCTGGCGGACCGGTTTAAGCCGAATAATACCCGGGAAACCGCTGCTAATCTTCCGGTCATCGCTAAAGAAAGAGCCGAATTCGATACTGGAAAGGATCAAAGCTGGTTTGCACTGCAAAGTCCGTATCCCGGGACAGTACAGATGAAAGTAACCACCGAAGACGAAAGAGACGTTTCTATCGAATCATTTTCAGGTAAAGAGAAACAGGGCAAGAAGAGAATCGTTAAGAGCGGAGAAGTTGTTAGCCTCCCGGTAGACAAAGGAAAGAATCCGGTCAGGCTCCGGCTTGCCGATTCAGAATACCCCGGAAAAGTCAGATACACCATTGAGAATGATTTCCTGATTTACCAGGACCCATTCGAATATAACGATCAGCAATACAAGGCTTTTGCCTTGCCGCCGCGCAGTCAGACCATTAAAGGGACCTTTTATAAGGCAGATGATGAAGACTGGTATTTACTTTCTTTGAAAAAATCAGGAACGTTAAGCTTGAAATGTTCCGTAGATACAGCTAGAATAGACCCGGTGGTATTGATTCAGAAAAAGGGAGAAAAGGCAACAATTTTCGACGAAGGCGGAGAAGGAGCAGATGAACAAACCCCGCTTCTCAATGTGATGGAGGGGGATTATTACATCCGGATTTCCAACGCCAAGGAACAGGATCATCCTGTGATGGGAGAGTACACCCTGTCGATTGACTTTAATCCCAAACTCGTTGATCCCAATGAACCTAACGACAAATCCTACCAAGCCTCTTTTATAGCACTTGATACCGAATATTTTGGTCTATTTCATGATGATTCTGACGTGGACTGGTTTCAATTCAAGCTGGAGGAGGAAAGTCTCGTTGAATTTCAGCTTTGGGACATTCCTTTAAATCGTCAGATGAAAATGAGAGTGTACGACCATTCCTGGAACAATGTGCTAAACCAGACGAATGATGCTCAAGATCCAAGGCTAGAGAGAGAATTAAGACTGGATCCGGGTGATTATTACATTCGGCTGGATAGTGATAAAGGATTCGATGACCAGCTGTACCGGTTAAAGCTTCATGCACAGCCGCTTGTAGCGGGTTTTTCTGATATCAGGGGGCATTGGGCAGAAAACAGCATTGCTGAACTTAAGAGAAAACAGGTCATTTCGGGATATGGCGATTACCGTTTTGAACCGGAGAGGACGATTACCAGATCAGAAGCTTCTGCTATTCTGGTAAATGCCTTTCACTTGGAAAAGCAAAAATTGCTGCGTTTCAATGACGTGCCTATTGGACACTGGGCTTACAGCTTTATCGCCAAAGCGGAATACCGCGGTCTTGTGAACGGATATGAAGACGGAAGTTTTAGGCCGGATTATCCTTTGACCCGAATGGAAATGACTGCGATGCTGGCGGAAAGCATGGGTAAAACAGGGAAGTTGAGAGGCCGCTCTCCATTTCCTGATGTCAGTGAAGACTATTGGGGTGTCAGGTATTTGAAACAACTTTATGCGGACAGATGGATAACGGGCTTTCCGGACGGAACCTACCATCCTGACGCGCCGGCCACTCGTGCCGAGTTTGTTACTATGTTAGCCAAACTGCTGAATCAACGATAAGGGGGAACCTGCGTTGTCCGACTTCAATTGGGTTACATCCGAAGTTTCCTTTATGGTAGTTATTAATATTGCCGTGTATATTCTTGCAGTGGGTTTATCATGGTGGGCTCTTCAAGAATTCCGGTTTGACCTGTTCTTGAAAAGGCCGCATAGCGGCAAAGCCAAGATGCTGATGATATTTTTATCTCTGGGCCTCGGCCATCTCGTAGCCAGCTTCTTCTTGCAGTATTTGAGCTGGTCCATTAGCCTTAATCAAATCTTTCGCTGATTGATTTTAAGGGAATAAGCTCCCCATCATTTGTCAACAATTGATAATAGTACGGACTAAAACCGCGAATTGTGCCGAATGATATGGTGGATGCAAAATTGCATGTTCAACTTGTCGACTTTTGTTTAAAAGATATAAATGGACGTATAACTGTTATCAGAAACTATAAAATGTTCGCGGAGGGACCAAGATGAGCAAAATTATCGTCCGCGGTGGCCGAAAATTAAGTGGAAAGGTCAAAGTCAACGGAGCTAAAAATGCAGTGCTGCCCATTATTGCAGCTTCTTTGCTTGCTTCGGAAGGAGAAAGTGTCATTCAAGACGCGCCTCCCCTTGACGATGTTCTAGTAATCAATAAAGTGCTGGAAAGCCTGGGCGCCAAACTCGAATATACAAATAATGCCATTCGAATATGTGCAAACTCTATTCAAACCTGCGAAGCCTCCTATGAGCTCGTGAGAAAGATGAGGGCTTCTTTCCTTGTAATGGGGCCTTTGCTTGCTCGTTTGGGTGAAGCAAGGATCTCCCTTCCCGGAGGATGTGCTATCGGAACAAGACCAATTGATCAGCATCTCAAGGGATTCGAAGCAATGGGAGCCGAGATTGAACTGGGACAGGGCTATATCGAAGCACGGGTGAAAGGCCGCCTCAAAGGAACCAAAATCTATCTGGATGTAGCCAGTGTAGGTGCTACGGAAAATATCATAATGGCAGCAGTGTTGGCAGAGGGGACGACCATTCTCGAGAATGCGGCGAAAGAGCCGGAAATCGTGGACTTGGCCAATTACCTTAACGCCATGGGAGCTGTGGTACGCGGTGCCGGAACCGGCATGATTCGTATTGAAGGTGTTGAGAAATTACGGGGTGCTGTACATACGGTTATTCCCGATCGGATCGAAGCGGGTACTTATATGATTGCCGCGGCGATAACGAAGAGCGATCTCTATGTGGAAGGTGCAATAGGAGACCATCTTCGTCCTGTAATTTCGAAACTGCAGGAAATGGGCGTAACATTGGAAGAGGATGAAAATGGAATCCGTGTTATTGGAACCGATAAACCACTGAAAGCAGTTGATGTTAAGACGCTGCCGTACCCGGGTTTCCCTACAGATATGCAATCTCAAATGATGGCTCTTCTGATGGTGGCTGACGGTACAAGTCTGGTCTCAGAAACCGTGTTCGAAAATCGGTTTATGCATGTCGACGAGTTCATCAATATGAACGCGGAGATTAAAGTCGATGGAAGAACAGCCATCGTAACCGGTAATACAAAGCTCAAAGGTGCCAAAGTATGCGCAACCGATCTTCGGGCCGGAGCGGCTCTGATCCTGGCGGGGCTGGTTGCCGAAGGGGAGACCGAGATAACGGGTCTTCATCATATCGATCGTGGCTATGTAGATATTGCAGCAACCCTTAATTCCGTTGGTGCGGATATTCAACGCGTCAGTGATCAGGAACTGAAAGCCGTAGAGCCGGATATGGGCATGCTTGCCGTGCAGCCGACCTGGGCCTAAACGCAAACTTAAATTCCAAAAAAAGCCTGTTTTCCTTTGGGAGAACAGGTTTTTTTATGCCGACGCAGACTTCCCCGAAAAAGGCCGGGTCATAGCAAATTATATAGTATAATGGATTCCCTCACTATCTCCGGGAAGTCAGTTCCGGGTCTATTTTCTCTTTTTTTCTCATAGACTTGGTAGTATTCCAGGCAATAATCTTTGTCTAACGGAGGAAATCATGCAGAAAACTATGTACCGGAAGAAAGTAGACAGAAGACGGCGTAAATCAGCCAGGACCGATAAGAAGGGAATAGCGGCTCTAGCGGCAGGGGCGCTTGCCCTATTATTGTTGATGCTGGGTATACCCGGGCTGCTGGTAGACAAGATTGCCCCGGTAGAGAATTCTACCAAAGCCCAACCTATCACTGTCCAGGAAGATGAAGTAGTTATCCCGGTCTATTTGTCAAAAACAAAACAGGTCGAACAAATCCCTATGGAACAATATGTGATGGGGGTTGTAGCCGCTGAGATGCCCATTGAATTCGAACTCGAGGCACTCAAGGCCCAGGCGCTTGCAGCCAGAACGTATATAACGAGAAGAATAGCCGCCCGGGATTTCAGTAATGTTCCCGTCGAAAATGCCTGGGTAACCGATACAGTCACACATCAGGCTTACCTTAGCCAGCAGGATCTTAAAAACAAATGGAAGGATGAAGCTGTTTATAAAGCCAACATGGAAAAATTGCAGCGGGCTGTAAACGAAACAAAAGGTGAGATTCTACTGTATAACAACAAGCCTATAGAAGCTTTCTTTTTTTCTACCAGCAATGGGTATACGGAAAACTCAGAAGATTATTGGAATACACCGGCCCCCTATTTAAGAAGCGTAGAGAGCCCCTGGGATGTTCAATTATCTCCCAAGTATAAAACGACGGTCTCCTTCCCTATGAAGGACCTGGAGGCTAAATTGGGCGTCTCACACATTACTCAGGATGAGGGGAAGCTTGGAATGAAAGTTTTGGAACAGACGGAGGGGCACCGGGTGAAATCGGTCAGAATAGGCGGGAAAACATTCAGCGGAAAAGAAGTGAGGGAAAAGCTCGGGCTGAAGTCCTCCCAGTTTGAATGGGCCTGGAAAGGGACTGAAGTGGAGATAACCACATACGGATTCGGACATGGGGTAGGAATGAGCCAATACGGGGCAGACGGTATGGCCAAGGAAGGCAAGAAGGCGGAAGAAATCGTCAAGTACTATTACAAGGGAGTAGAGGTAGGAAAGACAGGTAGTCTTTTAGCCTCTCTTGGCCTGAAATAGAATCTTTTAGATCTAATGTATAAAACTCTCTTTCCTGTCAACAATGGTTACTGAGGTGATAACCATATGAGTGACCAAAAAAGAGAAGTTCAATCAACTGAAGAGGCGCCAAAACAAGCAATAGGGACGCCTGAAAAGACAAGTTCTTCATGGAAAAAATTCCTGTCAAAACGATGGGTATTTCCTGCAACCTACGTGGCAGCGGCGGCAATTATCTTAACGTTAATGTGGGTCTATCAGGGTGTGAGCCAAAAGTCTGCGAAAGAAAATACTAGCGTGACACAGACTGATAAACCGGTTAACGATGCAGCAAACAAAGGAGATGCCGTAGCTGTTAACGGAAAAGAAGAAACGATGCAATGGCCGGTGAAAGACCGTAATGATTTTACCGTAACCCTGCCGTTCTTTGACAGCAATGCTTCGGGTGAATCCAAACAGGCTGCCATGATTGAATACGGTGAAACTTTAACACCGCATGTCGGTTGGGATTTGCAGAAGAATGACAAAAAAGAATTTGAAGTCGTAGCTGCCATGAGCGGAAAAGTGACGAATGTGGATAAGAGCCCGGTAGCCGGCAATTTTGTGGAAATCACCCACAATAACGGTATCGTAACGGTATATCAGAGCCTGGTGGATATAAAAGTGGCCAAAGGAGCCGAAGTGAAGAAAGGCGATGTAATTGCCAATGCCGGCCGCAATGAGCTGGAGAAGGACGAAGGCATTCACCTTCACTTTGAAGTTCGTCAGGGAGAGGGCGGAGCTGTGCTCAACCCCGAGAAGTATCTGGGAAAACAATAATTCATCAACTTTGAGCCCGAAAAGGGAGGCAGACCGGTTGATCCGGCTGCTTTTTTTCTTTGCGGAAAAACAGGACTTATTCAGGCTTATCCGGGGGGATTTCAAAATCCTTTTCTAAAATAAATGTCCCTAAAACAGCTTGTCAGGCTTGGAAACAAAGAATATTAGCCCTACCCACTCATATAATGTACCAAACTATCTTGAGTAGGGAGGCGAGGGGAGTGCACGATTACATCAAAGAGCGAACCATTAAGATTGGCACCTGTATCGTTGAGACCAGGAGTACGGTTCGCACCATTGCCAAGGAATTTGGAGTCTCCAAAAGTACGGTGCACAAAGATTTGACGGAAAGACTGCCGGAAATCAACCCGGAGCTGGCCAACCAGGTTAAACATATCCTGGAGTACCATAAGTCCATTCGGCACCTTAGAGGAGGGGAAGCTACCAAGATCAAATACCGGAAGACGAAAAACAACAAGCCGGCAGAACCGTTAGTTCCCGTCAAGCTGTAAAATTTGTACTTACTCCTCCTCCTGTTAAATCTTGTCGAAATGTACACAAAAAAAAGAGGTTTTTTGTTTTTCTCAACGAATTTAGCTTATAATGAGTAAAAATAATATTTGATAGAGGCACCGCTTCTTTTTGAGTGGACGGTTAGTTTAGGGAGGATTTGTGTTCATGTTAAGCAAGGACATTGGAATTGACTTGGGAACAGCGAATGTGCTCATTCATGTAAAAGGACGCGGCGTTGTGGTAAACGAGCCATCCGTCGTAGCGATTGAAAGCGAGTCTAAGCGAGTGTTGGCAGTAGGAGAAGACGCAAGGAAAATGGTAGGACGGACACCGGGGAACATTACCGCTATCCGTCCTCTAAAAGATGGCGTCATCGCAGATTTTGATATCACGGAAGTGATGCTGAAGTACTTTATCAACAAAGTAGGAGGGAAAAGCATGTTTTCCCGCCCGCGCATTCTGATCTGCGCCCCTACAAACATTACGTCTGTTGAACAGAAAGCCATTCGCCAGGCTGCTGAACGCTGTGGCGCCAAAGACGTATATCTGGAAGAAGAACCTAAAGCCGCGGCTATCGGTGCAGGCATGGACATCTATCAACCGAGCGGAAATATGGTGGTGGATATTGGCGGAGGAACGACGGATGTTGCCGTATTATCCATGGGTGATATCGTCACCTCCTCCTCTATTAAAGTCGCTGGTGACAAATTTGATATGGAAATTATCCGTTATATCAAATCCAAGTATAAGCTGCTGATTGGGGAGCGGACGGCGGAGGATATCAAAATCCAGATCGGGACGGTATATCCGGACGGACGGGACGAGCAGATGGATATCCGCGGGAGAGATATGGTATCCGGGCTTCCCCAAACGATTACTATTCGTTCGGGAGAGATTCAGGAAGCATTGTGGGATTCGGTGGCCACGATTGTTTCTGCAGCAAAAAGTGTATTGGAACGTACACCTCCGGAACTTTCTGCCGATATAATAGATAGAGGTGTTATTTTGACCGGCGGCGGTGCGCTTCTGCACGGGCTGGATCAATTGCTGGTGGACGAGCTAAAAGTGCCTGTTCTTGTAGCTGAAGATCCGATGCACTGCGTGGTCAAAGGAACCGGCATCATGCTGGATAACCTCGATAAAGTAACCAAACGAAAACTATTCTAGAGGTGAATCCGCTATGTTAAGGGGATTGTATACGGCTTCTTCCGGAATGATCGCACAGCAGCGCAAACACGATACGGCAACGAATAATATTGCGAACATGAACACACCGGGGTATAAACAAAGTACGGCCTTATCCCGGTCTTTCCCGGAAATGCTTATTTCACGTTTCCGTGATGATGAAACAGGAACGCAGCAGGTAGGCCGCCTGCATACCGGTGTGCTTATGGAGGAAAATGTGGCCATACCGGTTCAAGGAGTTATTGAGGAGACCCGGAATCCGTTCGATTTTGCGATTGTGTCAGATCTTCAGGTGCCGGGAGCAGCATTTAACGGAGCCGGTATTTATGTTAATGAGGATGGGGAGACCATTTATAAACCCCAGGCCTATTTTATGGTAGAAAATCAGGCCGGCGAGATCCGGTATACGTCTAATGGGAAATTTCATGTGGACGGCAACGGCTTTCTGGTCAACGCTGAAGGATTAAGGGTGCTTGACAATAACAGAAGACCTATGCAACTGATTAATTTGCTCACCAACGAGCCGATCAAGTCAGTACAGGTAAGTAATGAAGGAAATATCCTGGACGAAAACGGATATCCCTACATGAATGCCAATGAGGAGCCTGTAAGAATTGGTCTTGCAAAGGTATCCGATCCCCATAAGCTCATGCATGAAGGAAACGGCCTTTATTACCTGAATCAGGAGGATCAGGCATTAGCGGAAGATGTTCAGCCTGGTGATAATGTCATGATCAGGCAGGGATTTGTTGAACAGTCAAACGTCGATCCTACCCAGGTGATGGTGGATATGATGTCGGCTTTAAGAGCGTACGAAGCCAATCAGAAAATGGTTCAATTCTATGATAAAAGCCTGGAAAAAACCGTGAATGAGGTTGGACGGATCTAGTACGGCATCTGTGGAAGGATTATCCATAGGAGGAATACATAATGAACCATTCGATGATCAACGCCTCTGTATCGATGAACGGACTCCAGCAGAAGTTGGATATTTTGGCAAATAACATTGCAAACATCAATACGGTAGGTTACAAAAGAAAAGACGCCAGCTTTCAGGAAATCCTGAAGAGTGTTAAGAACCAGCCGGAGAAATTCCAGCTGCCGGGAAGAATGACTCCTTCCGGGCTTCAACTCGGGTGGGGGGCCCGGCTCTCCCAGATTAGCTCAGACTTCACACAGGGCCCGGTTGAGAATACCCAAAATTCCCTCGACTTGATGGTCCAAGGGGATGGTATGTTCGAAATCCTGGTGGATGGAAAACCTTACTGGACAAAAAGCGGATCTTTCCAGCTTAGTGTTATGCCGGGTAACCAGGGGTTGGCTCTAACCACTAAAGACGGACATTACGTATCCGGTTTAAATGGGGAACCGATTATTCTGCCGCCGAATACCCAGCCGAAGATTGATGAACAGGGGAATGTTGTGGCTTATAGTGAGACAGGAGCCCGTCCTGTTCAGGTAGGGCGGATCCGCGTTGTTCAAATTGAGCGCCCCCAACTGCTGGAAGCAGTGGGTGAAAATCTCTACACTCTAAAGGCGGGCATTGAAAAGGGACAAGCCTTAAGAGATGCGGCCGGATTGACGGTCCAGGAACAGGGTAAGCTAAAAGTAATGCAGGGTTATCTGGAACAATCCAATGTCAATCTGTCGGATGAAATGACCGAGCTGATTAATGTGCAGCGGGCGTTCCAGCTTAGCTCGAGGGCTGTTACCTCGTCCGATTCTATGATGGGCTTGGCGAACAACCTCCGCGGCTAATGTCAGAAAGTGAGGAGACTCCCATGCCGGAGCATAATAATCAGCCATCGGCTGAACGAGAACTGAATAAAAAACGGAACGAACGGGATAATGAGCCGATGGAGGAACAGGCTAACGGGGCGGGAGAGTTTCGGGCTTTGCCGGAATCCTGCCCGTTGGAGTCAACCAGTGAGAATAGGATTGCTTCGGCAGAAACCGAAAAAGAGCATACACTTTCTTCCCCAAGACGACCTAAAGAGGATAAGATTCTGAAACAGGACCAAGCATCCGAATTGGAGTCCCAGATTCCTGTTGTTATAGCGCATACCACAGAGAATGAAACATACGAAGAGCCTGAAGATGCTAAGTTGCCGAAAGATAAGAAACCGGCCGGACAACGCTCCACTGCTTCCCGGATTGCTGTCAAAACCCTAAAAATCCTGCGTATACCGCTATTATGCATCCTGGTCTTATTTATCGGTTTATGGATTGGGTATTCTGTGATAGGCAAGCAGCCGGCATCAGAAATATTCCACATCGGCACATGGAAGCATATCTTCGATTTAATCTATCAGAAATAACTGAATCGCTCCCGAAAGGGAGTTTTATTTTTATAAACAGGAAGGGTATAATGATTAAAATACAAGCTGATACGGGCAGAGAGGAGGAAAAGAGTGAATTTACCTAATACACTGACCCTGAGCCGTTTCTTCCTCATTCCTGCCTATATGTACGTGTTCTATCTGGGTTATATTAAAACTTCATTTATTATTCTCCTTCTTGCAGGGTTAACGGATATTATTGACGGGCGGATGGCCAGATCCAGGGGGCAGGTTACCCAGGTGGGAGTAATGTTGGACCCCTTGGCGGATAAATTGATGATGATAACAGTCATCATCTCCCTTGTTTTATCAGGGAGAGTTCCCTGGACGGCGGCAGCAGCTATTTTCTTCCGGGACATCGGCATGATTGTCTGCTCGGCCTTTTTTCACTTCAGGGGCAAAAAGACGGTTCCTGCCAATATAATGGGAAAGCTGACGACGGTCCTGTTCTACATTGCCATTCTGCTGGTTATCTTTGAAATCCCGCTAGCCATCCCATACCTTTGGTTTGTCATCATAGTTTCGTATATAACCTCGATTCTGTATGCTTTCCAATTTGTAACCATTAATCAGGGAGAAGAAAGTAAACTAAGCTAGGATGAACTTTTTTTGGAAAAAAAAGAGCTTGTTTACGGAGGATGATCATCATCATAACCGTAAATAAGCTCCCTTATATAAACCTTCACCTCTGCAGAAAGTGAAGGGATAGTACTAGTGTAAGTTGTCTGAAGTCATTTTATACAGGTGTGAAAGGGGATTTTTCCGTGCTGGACATTAAACAAATTCAAGAAATCATTCCTCACCGTCCGCCGTTTTTATTGGTGGACCGTATTTTGGAAGTGGAAGAGGGAAAAAGGGCTTTAGGAATAAAAAACGTGACCATGAATGAACCTTTCTTTACGGGTCATTTTCCGGACTATCCGGTTATGCCGGGCGTGTTGATTATTGAAGCACTCGCCCAAGTAGGGGCAGTGGCCATTTTAAAATCCGAAGCCAACAAGGGAAAAATTGCTCTTTTTGCCGGTATTGATCATGTACGCATCCGCCAGCAGGTTGTACCTGGGGATACGTTGACCCTTGAGCTGGAACTGACCCGCATGAGAGGGAGCTTCGGCAAAGGAAAAGGAACCGCAAAAGTGGGAGACAATGTTGTGCTTGAAGGGGAGCTAATGTTTGCATTGACCGATCCGGAATAACCTAAGGAAACCATTTCAGAAGTAAGGGGGCAGGGTAAGACATGAACTGTATCGAAGAGAATTATCAATTGTGGCTGAATGCCCCTTCCGTTGACCCGGAAACAAAACGGGAACTGGAAGGTCTGAAAGGCAATGAGAAGGAGATTGAAGACCGCTTTTATAAGGATCTCGAATTTGGTACTGGCGGCCTCCGCGGTGTGGTTGGAGCCGGAACGAACCGGATGAATATTTATACAGTAGGACGTACTACCCAGGGATTAGCCCAATATTTGCTGGAAACGGCAGGGGAATCGATATCCGCGGTCATCGCTTATGATTCCCGCCATTGTTCACCGGAATTTGCATTGGAAACGGCCCTGGTATTTGCCGGGAACGGGATAAAAGCTTTCGTTTTTGAATCTCTTCGCCCGACGCCGGAGCTCTCTTTTGCCGTCCGAAAACTGAAAGCTTCTGCGGGGATTGTCATCACAGCAAGCCACAATCCTCCTGAATATAATGGATATAAAGCATACGGGGCGGACGGAGGCCAGCTTGTGCCGAAATATGCGGAACTGGTTTTGGCCCAGGTGAAGAAAGTGGACCGGTTCGATAAAGTGAAGAAACTTTCCCGGGAAGAAGCCGAATCCAGAGGATTGCTTGAGTGGATCGGAGAACAGATAGATCAGCATTTTATTCAAGCTGTGACATCTCTCTGCCAGCATCCGGAGGTAATCAGGCAGATCAGCCCGGATTTCCGGATCATTTATACACCTTTACATGGTACCGGCAACATACCTGTCCGTAAAGCACTGAAAACCATTGGTTTTGACCAGGTCAGAGTTGTAGCAGAACAGGAAAAACCGGACCCCGACTTTCTTACAGTAAAATCACCGAACCCGGAAGAACGGGCCGCTTTCACACTGGCGCTAAAGGAAGCAAAAGAATGGGATGCGGATATTATTATAGGGACCGATCCGGATGCAGACAGGATGGGTGCTGTTATAAAAAACAGGAAGGGCGATTATATTGTCCTGACCGGAAACCAATCCGGGGCTATCCTGGCGGATTACCTGTTTCGGAGTATGAAAGAAAAAGGCACCCTCCCGGCGAATGGTGTATTGATTAACACGATCGTAACGAGTGAGATGGGGGCAGAAATTGCTAAACATTACGGTTTGTCAACCCTGAATACACTGACCGGATTCAAGTACATAGGCGAAAAAATGACCGAATTCGAACGTACAAAGGAATATACCTATGTCTTTGGCTATGAAGAAAGCTATGGATATCTCGCGGGTACTTATGCAAGGGATAAAGATGCCGTTGTGGCATCCATGCTAATCTGTGAAGCGGCCGCTTTTTATAAAAGCCAGGGGAAAACGCTGTATGATGTATTGGAAGAACTATATGCATCGTACGGATATTTTCTGGAAAGGCTGGAGTCGAGGACATTCAAGGGAAAAGACGGGGTTGAACAAATCAACCGCTTGATGGAAGAATGGAGGACAAATCCTCCGTTAAAAGCCGCGGATGTAAAAGTAACCGATATGGAAGACTACAGCCGGGGCATTAATGGACTTCCGCAAGAGAATGTATTAAAATTCAAGCTGGAGGATGGGTCCTGGTTCTGTTTGCGTCCGTCCGGGACCGAACCCAAAATTAAATTCTATATAGCAGTGAAAGGTACTTCCGCTCCCCAAGCTGCTGAACAGGTAGAGCGTCTTACAAGTTTTGTGCTTGACAGAGTGAATGCGTAGACTGCAACAGCGAACCTCTCTAAGAACTTGCCGTTGTTAGAGAGGTTTTCAAATGGGTGGACAGAATGGAGTGAATAGTTTGGTTCAATGGTATAAAAAAGGAAACACCGTATTGCGTAAGTGCCTATGGTGGTTCGTCATCATCGGACTGCTTGCCTCTTTGCCGCTTGCCTATGTGAGGTATGAGACCGAATCTTCTGCAAAACAGGTAGAGTTTGTATTTGACTACCGGAATCTTTTGGATATTGCTGATCTTCGTACGAATCCGGAACAATTCGTGCAGGACCAGCTGAAAAAAATGAAGCAAAATGGCATACATTCTTTAGCCGTATATGAAGCAACCTTGCCGGAACTTAGGGAAAGCCGCCGTATTGAACAATTCACTTCGAAAGAAGCGGCAACACTTACCCAAACCCCGGTAAAACCTGATGAAAATTTCACTTACATTTTGTTTAAGGACGCCGATACCCAAAAGCAGCTCGAACCGATGATTAAAGAAACGTTTGCTGCATATAACGTCCAGACAAAACCGTGGAGCTTCAAAAATCAGCCCGGTCTGGTTATCCAAATGAGCCAGGACGAAGCTAATCTCAAACCGATGGACCCTGATCCGATAACACTTAAAATGTTGAAAGACGAAGGCTTCAATATTGTGGCCCGCCTTTCCAACAAACGTCCTTTTGATGAGAAAAAGATGGATGCTCTCCTTAAGGATTTATCCGGGTATGGGGTTAGCCGCATTGTAGTAGATGGCGAATCCATGCCGGGTTATGATTCTGCAAAAGGCGGGGAAAATAAGAATAATCTCGAAACGATGGCCAAGCTTATGAACAAATATCACATGGGTACGGCTACTGTCGAGATTATTGTGAAAGAACAGCCTAAAGGCTTCGATACTATCGCCAAAGAAACAAACTATAACGTGGTACGGTTACATTCTTTCTCCGAGAAAGACAGTGAAAAATTAATGGAAAATGTACCGTACGCTAAAATGAAAGACAATATCCAGACCGTTGCTGACCGGTTCGTGCTTGCCGTAAAGGACAGAAACATCCGGATGGTATTCCTGCATGCGAAACCGGTGCGGAATATAGATAACGGTACGATCAAAGATCCGCTGGACAACTTGTACAAAACGCTTACCGGCAAGGACGGGGCTATTAAGCGGATTGAACATGACGGGTTTAAGATGGATAAAGCCCATGCCTTTATCAACAATACCTTTGATGGAATCGGCCGGACGATCTGCAGCTTGCTCGTATTACTTGGAGGAGTGAGCCTGATCACCCTTTTGGTTTCCTATTTCTTCCCTTGGTCCGCACTAGCGGTGTTTGTCATCGGCTTGATCGGGACATTAGGGCTGAATGTATTATCTAACCATATCTATTCGATGGTTATGGCTCTTGGTACGGCGGTCAGCGCCCCGAGTTTGGCTGTTATGGTCGCCATACGTTCAGTACGTACGGGACAGGTTGCCAAATCAAAATCCGCTGTAGGTTTTGCCATATGGACACTGATTAAATCAACCTTGATTTCAGCAATCGGAATTCTGTATGTAGTGGCCTTGCTGAACAGCATTGTATATTATCTGCTGCTAGAGCAATTCCGCGGTGTAGGCTTGCTTCATCTTCTGCCGATTGCTATCGTGGCGCTTTATCTCCTGTTCTTTAGCGAAGACTTGAGTTTCCGCGGTAAAATTGACCGGATGAAAGGTATGCTTGCCTTCAATATCAATGTATTGTGGGTAGCTGTTGCTGCTATTGCCGGCGTTGCTGCTATGTACTACCTGTCCCGGACGGGGAATGAAGGCCAAGTTTCCGGAATCGAGCGGACGTTCCGTGCGTTCCTGGAAAATACGATCGGCGTTCGCCCGCGGAACAAAGAGTTTCTGCTGGCCCACCCTTTGTTCATCCTGGGAGCCTATTTGGCGGTGCGTTATAAGCATGCCGTCTACTTGTTCATTGTAGGGGTTATTGGACAGCTTTCCATCGTGGATACTTTTGCGCATCTGCATACCCCTCTGATGATTTCAGGTATCCGGGTTGGCATCGGATTGGTATTTGGTATTATAATCGGACTGATATTGGTCGGGTGCTGCGAAATTGTATTAGGGAGCTGGAAGAAATGGGCGCCGAAGCTAAAAGATTAGTCTTGTCAGGTTATTATGGCTTTGGCAATAGCGGAGATGAGGCTGTTCTTCAATCTATCCTGCTTGCGTTGAAGCAGCAGGGGGAGGTCTGGGGTATTCCGATTCATCCGGTTGTTCTTTCGGCAAATCCGGAACAGACCAGTAAAATGTACGGTGTGGAAGCTTTCCACCGTATGAAGCCGGTTCAGGTATGGAATGCCCTCCGGTCGAGTGACGGTTTAATCAGCGGGGGAGGCAGTTTGCTGCAGGATGCAACGAGTTCCAAGACCATTCCTTATTATCTGGCCATCATTAAGCTGGCCCAATGGCAGAATAAACCGGTGTTTGTCTATTCACAAGGAGTGGGGCCGGTTCATAACCATAAATTTTACAATTGGATTCGTTCCACATTGGACAGATGTGCTTACATCTCTGTGCGCGACCGGGAATCAGCACAACTGCTCGGCGAGATGCGCCTTCCGGCGGAGCGTATAGCCGTTGTGCCCGACCCGGTCATGGGGCTGCCCCTCCGGACTGAAACAGGTCCTGGCTCCCGTGAAGAAGTACCGATTGTTGGAGTTTCGGTACGCTTTTGGAATCAGGATCGGTCCGAGCTGGAGGCCCTGGCCGGGGCGCTGGGGCAGCTGCACGCTGAGACAGGTATAAAGCTGCGGTTTCTGCCGTTCCACCTGCCTTCCGATACGGAAGCATCGGAGTACGTGATGGAACGGCTGAGCCCGGAAGCCCGCGGGCCAGCGGCAATTGTCGCGGGCATCACGCATCCGCAGGACATGTTGGCCGAAGTAAGCGCCTGTGATCTTCTCATCGGCATGCGGCTTCACTCGCTGATCTATGCCGCTTCGCAGTACGTGCCGATGATTGGCATTTCATATGATCCGAAGATCGATCATTTCCTGAACCGCCTTGGCATGCAAGTAGCCGCATCTACAGCTGCTTTCAACCCGGGCAAGGTAGTCCGGGAAGCATTGGAATTGCTGCAAAACCGCAAAACCTGGGTAGAGAAGAAAACAGCCGCCATTCAAAAGCTTAAAGAAGAATCGCATGAACCGGCAAAGCAGATTGCCGCATTTCTCGCAAAGTAGGCAATCTTTTATAAAACTGCTATAATGGGCGATAGACGGAGTTTACGATGGCCTTCTTCATGTTCGGATATTTGTTGAAGGGAATAGACAAGTACATCAAATTATTAGAGAGAAAGAAAAATGGTGAAATCATTATATAACCTGGGGAAATGGACTAAATCTGTCTGTTTTCAGGTGAAAACAATCATGGTGTTTTCCGAGCATCTCGAAGTATAATTTTGTCGGCAGGAATGGAGTGGAACTGCAGACAAAGAGGGGTTGTGAAAGAAAAAAATGTATGCATTCAATGTTATAGGGTTTATTGTAGCGTGCCTGTTTGCCCTGCTGCTTACACCGCTGGTGAAGAAATTCGCTTTTTGGGTAGGAGCAGTGGACGCGCCCAATCATCGTAAGGTACATACGAGGATTATGCCGCGCCTCGGAGGCCTTGCTATCTTTATTGCATTTGTCGGAGCTTATTGTGTTATTTCTCCCGTAATTGGCGCCTTTCATACTGAGGCAACGATTCCTATGCTGCTTGGCGGTTTCGTCATTGTATTAACAGGAGCGCTGGATGACCGCTTCGAACTGTCTCCGAAGATGAAGCTTCTGGGACAGCTTATCGCGGCAATTATGGTGGTAGTGTCCGGTCTTCAAATCGACGTAGTTAAGATTCCTTTTACGGGCAGTGAATGGGTAATCCCGAATGTCATCAGCATTCCTCTGACGATCATTTGGATCATCGGTGTATCGAATGCTATTAACCTCATTGACGGACTGGACGGACTTTCTGCCGGGGTGTCGGGAATTGCGACAGCTACTATGATGGTCCTGGCCATCATGATGCCGGAACCAACGGTCGTCCTATTCTCTGTTATCCTGCTTGGAAGTATTGTAGGATTTCTGTTCTACAACTTCCATCCGGCCAAAATCTTTATGGGTGACTCGGGAGCGCTTTTCCTGGGCTATGCCTTAGCTACATTATCGATCATGGGCTTCAAGCAGGCCGCGGTATTGTCGCTGCTTACCCCGATCCTGATTCTGGGTGTGCCGCTATCAGACACATTCTTCGCCATTGTACGGCGTTATGTGAATAAAAAGCCGATTTCAGTTGCCGACAAGAATCACTTGCATCACTGTTTGCTCCAGCTTGGTTTTTCACATCGAACTACGGTGCTGATAATTTACGGAATTGCTCTTTTCTTCGGCGGGTGTGCGATTCTGTTCAACCAGGTAGGTCAATGGTGGGCTGTGGCAGGAGTAGTCGTACTGAGCGTGATCCTGATTGTAGGAGCCGAAGCTATCGGAATTATCAGCAAGAGCCGCAAGCCGGTGTTGGGTCTATTGCAAAAAATGAGAATGAAAGATTCTTTAAACAGCAGATTACCGAAATAATTTCTATTATATTCATACAAATTCAAGTCCTATCCTCCCAGAGGGTAGGATTTTTTATGCTTTTTTTCCTAGCCCGCTAAAAATTTTGGGTCTAAGTGCCGATATCAAAAGTACGTGATCGTTCAGATTTTCGTAAAATTTTGCCATTCACGATATTTATTTGCACAAGGAGGAAGTGTAGTGAACAGGAAATTTCGTAAGCTGATCCACTTGACGATGATCCTGGCCTTGATGTTATCCCTCCTTCCCGCTCTGCCGGCTTCTGCCGCTCCGACCATCAAGATTTTGAACATGTATACGGACACGACAGACGGGAAGCCGACGAACGAGAATCAAGTCACAAGGGTAACCAAGAATCCGGTTCAGATCAAAGCAAGTATTCAGGATATCAGTGAGTCACAGATCAGTACCATTTATTACGAACTGACAAATATGTCTACAGGTAAAACTACTGTGGTGAATACCGTTAAGCCTTCCAAGATAGGACCGAACGAAATTACGTTTGATAACGTAACATTGACCGAAGGACTTAACAAAGTGGTAGTGATTATGGGAGATACCAACAAACTGGTCTCTGCACCGGGATGGATTACCTATACTCCGACCACAAACCTGACCGACTTCAAAATCAATAATGAAGAGATGGTTGAAGGTAAAATGTACCCCGGCAACCGCAATAACCTGAAAGCCGGCGTTACGGCTGTGGATATTAAAGCCAAAGTCAGCAATGCCGATACGGTAAAAGCGAATGTCGAGGGCAGCGGCAAGGTAAAAATAGGCGTCATCAACCGCCGTGACGGCAACGTCTATTTCCGTGCGGATGACAAGACGAAGTATGCTTGTGATTCTTCAGGGGATCTTTGTCTGCGCCCAGGGGACAACAAGCTTAATTTTGTCTCCGAAAATGCCTCCAATTCTTACTATACAACCAAAAGCTTTGTGTATGACAACGGGAAACCGTTTGCCTTTAATGTAAGTGCAACAGCAGGCGGGAAAACGGCCAAATTGGTGGATACTCCGACTTTTGATAAGAAAGACATAACATTCAGCGCAAGCCTGAAAGTGGATTATGATACTGGAACGGCTCTGAAATACGATAAGGGAAGTATTTCCCTGAACGGTCTGCTTATTGCTGACGGATTGAACTTTAACGATCCTTCTGCCGTAAATCTGCCTGGTGTTACTTTTACGAAGAACAGCAGCCTCTCCCGTTCCGGGGAATATGCCGTCTTTGATGTAAAGGTTACAGTAGATGCGGCCAAATGGAATGAAAAAGCCAATCCGCAAGCCGTGAACTTTAGTTTTGCAGACAGTTCCAACCGTCTGCCTAAAATCGATTCCACCTATAACTTTAATTATGTTGATGGGAAGCTCGCCTATATCACCGATGTAAAAATGGTAATAGGCCAAAATTCCAAGACCAAGGAAGATATTGAAGTTTCCTTAAGTGAAACCAGTACGAACGAAATCAATGAGCTTCCGGTAAAGCTGAATATCTACGCCAATGCCAACACAGCTAAAGTGAAAGCTGTTGTGGACGGTAAAGAGACCGAGCTGACCAAGCAAGGCGACAAATTTGTTTACACTCTGGACAATCTGACGGACGGCCTGAAAGAATTAACGCTTACTCCGATTGACGGTTCCGGTAATCCGAACAACTCCGGATTCAAGAAGTACAGTATCCAGATCAACAATGCTCCGTACATTATTGCTCACCAGATCACCAGTCCGGGCAATACGGGAATCGTTATCGGCGACCCGAAAGAGCTTCAGTGTGACGGACAAGCTTACTGCATCTCGGGGAAAGTGGTGAATTTCGATCCGAGCGGAACGAATAACTACGTAGAGATGTATCTGAATGATAAAATGATCCGCCTGAACGTGGACAAAGACACATGGACATTTAAAGCAGACTTGAATGAGTTTGTTAAGCAATACGGGAAAAATGATCCTAATGTAACCATCGATGACTTTTTCCATGAAGGCAAAAATGAAATCAAATTCAATATCTATGTGGACGGACGCAAAATTACAACCTCCACGCACAATGTCATCCTGGTATCCAATGATGCTCCGTTGATTACTTCCTTTGCACCGGATGCGGATGATAATGTATTCAGTCCCGGACAATATCCGGACTCTTATGTAACGAACCAGAAAACCGTGAAATTCAAAGGAAAGTATGCCCTTGAAAAGAACGGTACCCTGACTATGAAAGTCCGTTACAAAAACGGGGGCTCCTCAGAGTATATGCAGATTCCTGTGAAAGGCGGCACGGCTGCGATCAGCGGAAACGATGTGATCAATACCGTAAGCCAGACTTCAGAGGCAGGGAACTATTTTACAAGCAATCTGCAGTCAGGCAGTGATTTCTATACCAATGAAATCAAGCTGGCTGCTAACGGGGAAACGATTATCGAATTCCAGCTGGTAAACAGCGGAAACGTCACGGTGACAAAAACGATAACGATCGCCCGCCAAAATTCGGCATTCGTAATTAAGAAACCTCTGCTCACTTACAACAGCAACAAAGAACTACAGGCTAACATCAACAGCAATTTTTATCAGATTGAGATTGAAGCCGAAGGTGCGGACAGCATTACGTACAATAAAGATACGATTGCCAAAAATCCGGCTAATCCGAACCTGTTTAAGTTCGAAGCCAGAGATCTGAAGGCCGGCAAGAATACGATTAAATTCACTGTCAACCGCGGCAAGGATAAAGTGAACGGTTCTTTCGTCCTGTACAATACCAATACGCCTGTACAGGGTGCCCAGTACTTAACTGACCTGAAAACGAACCTGAATGTGTTTGACAATAATATCAAGCTTAAATTTGATAAAGATACCAATCTGATGCGGTATAAACCAACCTCCGAGCATGAACAGTTCATCACAAATGAACGCAAGCTGTTCTTCGGTATCGCCGATTCGGAAGATGGCCGCGTCGATAAAATGGATCATGCACCGAACGATTACGCAAGATCCCTGATTATGAACAAGTCCTTAACGGACTCCTTCAGCCCGGCCAGTGACTTGTATATAATCGATAGCGGTGTGATCGGAGAGAGAGGTCCTAAAGAGGACAAGCAGGAATACCTGGAAAAAGGATTGAAAGGCCGGGGACAAGACCCTTATGATGGGGATGCGGCTTATTTCTCCAGAAATGTAGAAGATACCGTAGTACCGACAAAACGGGGAACTTTAACCCTGAAATACAACAAAAACATCCGGGATGATGCCTGGAAGTACATTACCGTTTTCTACTTTGATACGTACGAACGTTATGACTCCATGACCGACCGCAAATGGGTGAACCTGGGCGGAGTCGTGGATACCAAGTCCAAGACGATTACGGTTCCTTTCGATAAATTTGGATATTATCAGGTCATGTATATGGGCAAAGGATTTGATGATATTACCGGACACCCATGGGCAAGAGATATCCTGGATATGCTGTTCTCCAAGGGCATTATGAAGAATACATCTCCGTATTCCTTTGGACCGAATGAATCCGTAACGCGCGGTGAGTTTGTATCCATGCTGGTGAAGATCTTTGAAATTCCGCTGGATTATGATGGCGCTCCAACCTTCTACGATGTGCCTAAGCGGGACCCTTCCGAAACGGACGTTTACGATTACAAGTACATTGAAACCGCGGCCCGTGTCGGTATTGTCCGGGGTACGGGAGGCAACCGTTTTAGTCCTGACGGATTGCTGACCCGCCAGGATGCTGCCATTATGATTGCCAAGGCGTCCAACGCTAAGATAAACAATGATCCGGATAAAGTTTTGGCAAGTTTGCAGAAGATGTTTACGGATGCCAATGAGATCGATTACTATGCGAGAACCAGTGTTGAAGCCATTGCGAAGAGCAAACTGATCTCGGGTAAACCGAATGTAATGCTTCCCGGAGACAAGAAAGAAACGTTCCGTTTTGACCCGCTGGAAACGATGACCCGGGCAGAAGCAGGTGCCGTAGCTAATAACGTCATGAAACAGCAAAACAAAGTACCGAAATAATGTTTTTACAGGTTGGGCACACCTTATTTGCAAAATTGGGTGTGCCTTCATATAAGTTTGGTATATTAAGGATAATAAAATGAAATAATTAAATATGTTGCTCAGCAACTTTTTACAAAAATATACAAAATGAAAAAAATCGATCATTTTTTTTGAATTTCGAGCAACTTTTTTAAAAAACTTGCGTCTAATACTATGGAAGAACCAAGATGACCCACAATAAACAAGATATTGTCGAAAATATCCTTTACGGACTAGGATAGTCATTGTATAATGTGAGGGATAGTTTTAGGTCTAATTTCATCTGGTTTAGTTAAAAATCACTAGATTCTTATCCAAATCTAGTACTTTGGTTAGCCAATATTGAAGCTCTGAACTCTGGAAGGGGGGTGAATCGGCAGATGAGGAATATGGGCTCCGCTATTTCCAATAATACCCAAAACGAGAAACAATCCCGAGGAGGAGAAAAAAAGGTTATGAAGAAAAGTTTATCCGTAATTGTTTCCAGCGCTATGGCATTATCCATGTTTTCTTCCGTAGCGTTTGGTGCGAAAATTGATGATTTTAAAGATTTAAAAGATCTGAGTGCAAAAGATAAAGCAAAATTTGCTGCAATGATCGATGCAAACATTCTGCACGGTCTGACTTCCGACTACTTTGGCCTGTACGAAGCAACTAACCGTGCCCAATTTGCAAGGGTTGCTGCTGATGTATTCAAACTGAAAGTGGATACTTCCCTTGAGAAATCCAGTTTCTCCGATGTGAGCAAGGAAGATCCTGCCAACGGTTATGCCCTTCCTTACATTGAAGCTGCTAAAGATAACGGCATTGCCGCAGGTTACGAAGACGGAACCTACCGTCCGGATAAAACCCTGACCAAAGAAGAATTAGCTACTCTTCTCGTGAAAGGCCTGGGCTTTAAAGATGAAGCTGAAGCAGCTACAGGTAGTGACCCTTCCGTATCCGACTGGGCACAAGGTTACGTAAAAGTTGCTGTTGAAAAAGGAATTATGAACAACGATACCAACGGTATGTTCAATGGTCAACAGCTTGTTAACCGTTACATGCTTGTAACAAGCACTTATCCTGTTTTTGAAAAGAACTATCAGCAAATCGTTATTGAAGGTGCCAAGGTAACAGTAAATAGCGATGATACAGCCACTGTAACAGGTACAGCTAAAAATGCCATAACGGTTAAAGTAACAGTTGGCGACACAACCAAAGAAGTACAAGTGAAAGAAGATGGAACTTTCTCTTATACTACTGATAAGCTTCCTACAGGAGATACTACTATATTCTCTGGTTGCTTATAACGGTGAAAACAAATCGGCTCAGGTTGACCTTGTAGCAACTATTGGAGAAGCTGCTGTTAACAGCGTAACCATGCTTAACGAAAAAACAGCTGAAGTAAAATTGAATAAATCCATTGGTGATGTAACACGCGAAAACATCGTAGTTAAGCAAAAAGACGGCGAGCGTCAATATGTTCAGGCAGTAAAATGGGATGAAAACAAACAAGTTGCAACCTTGACTTTCTTCAACGATCTGCCTAATAACAAAGATTTTACAATCGAGCTGAAATCCGGATCTTCAGTAGCCAAAGGTGAATTCAAAGTTGCGATTACAGAAGTAAGTTCTATCGTTCTTAATGACATGACAGTTCCTGTTGACTCCCCAACCCCAATCGAATATAAGGTATTGGATGCTAACGGAGTTGATATTACGGCATCAACAAAGGTTACACTCAACTCTACTAAACCCGATGTTATTGTCGATAACAAGATCACCCTTGCTAAAGATGATGTAGTGTTTGTTCAAGCTGAAGCTACCAAAAAAGACGGTTCCAAAGTCCTGTCTAAACAAATTCGTGTTGTAGCTGAGGGAACTGAAGCTGTAACGCTTGATAAATTTACAATTGCTGCTAAAGGTTCTGCGGATTTCGATTCTCCAAATACGTTTATAACCGAAGATAAGTCGGACCAGTTCATTCAAATTCAGGTTAAAGACAAATTCGGCAAAGAAGCTACTACTCAAGGTGCAAGGTTTGAGTCTCTAAATAAAGATGTAGCTCTTGTAGACCGCAGCACTGGTGCTATTACTCCTATTAAACCTGGAAAAGTAGATGTCCGTGTCAAGGTAGGAGCGGTAGACCAAGTTGTTTCATTTGAAGTGGGTGCTAAGGCAGTAGCTAAAACCATAGAATTGGATAAGTCTTCCATTCTAATCTCTACGGCAGCTCCTACAGAAACGGTTAACATTGTAGTAAAAGACCAGTATGGAAATGAATTCAAGAAAGATGAATTAGCTGCTATTTCCAAAGACACTAACGTTGCTAAAGCTGACCTTGATAAAAATAAAAATCTTGTAATTGAAGCAGTTAACTCCGGTGCAACAACAGTTGAAGTAAAACTTGGGGATATTACCCGTACCGTAACGGTCGAAGTGAAACAACCAGGTGCTGTTGCATCCTATAAACTTGAAGGTTTTGTAAAAGAACTGGATCAATATAAAGGAAAAGACAACGAAAATATTGACCAAATGACTTTGAATGTAGCAGGTTATGACGAAAATGGAGTCAAGGCAGTAGCTGATGTTAAAGCAGAATATACTGTTACAGATAAAGATGGTAAAGAAGTGGAGAAAGAGGTAAATAATAACAAAATCGAAGCTAAAAACCTTACAGCTGGTGAAACCTATACGTTAACCGTAAAAGTAGGCACATTAACTGTAGCAACTGAATCTTTCAAAGTAATTAATACAGAAGTTAAAGCTGTATATGGATTCAACCGTATTAAAGACGCAATTACAGTTAAGGAAAGTAAAGATTTAATTGAAACTCTTAATGCAGAAAATAGAACTGCATTTGAGATTGTTAAAGACGGAGTTTCTATTGAAAATGCAAAAATTCAATCTCTTAAGTTTTTCTCTGACAACTCAGAAGTAGTAGCTTCAGCTAAAGACGGAGCAAAAAAAGCTGAGTTGAAAGCAGACGGAACAGCTAGCATCTTAATTACTGAAGTTACCGTGGAATTAAATAATGAGCCCGAACAAACAATCACTACAAATTCCTTGATGGAAGTAAATGTGAAATCCCATGCAGCAGAACTTGAAAAAGCAAAAGCAGCAGCGATGACCAAAATTGAAAATGCGGAGAAAAGTGTTAATGAATCAAGTGAAAAAGCTGATAACGCAGTAAAAGATGCCCAAAAAGCATACGATGAAGCTATACCGGAACAAAAAGAGGCCGCTAAAAAGGAACTTGATGCTAAAAGTGCTATTTTCAGACAAGTAGAAAAAGAAGCAACGAAAGTATCTGAAGCAAAAATTGCTTATGAAAAAGCTACAACAGTCGATGCTGTAAAAGCAGAAGTTGCAAAAGCTGTAAAAGCTGCAGAAGATGCTGGTAATCTTGTTAAAAACCTTTAATTTTTAAACTAAAGAACTCGTTCTTTATAAAGAATGGGTTCTTTTTTCTATTCATGGTACTTTTAATGGACAAAGTTTTCTGCAGTACCGATATATTTTCTATTTATAAATAAATTGTGCTGGGACATTACGCTTTATACCCCAGTCCCAAAACAAAATTTACCCGCCCTAACAAAAACTCTACAGATTGGCCTCCCGGGACTGGATGCATACTAATGGCATACCACAAGAAGGAGGTTTTTATGTATGGCCCGAAATCAAAAAGTGGTTCCCGAGTCGCATCAGGCTTTAGATGCGCTCAAGTATGAAATTGCCGCGGAGTTGGGGCTTCCGGTGGGAAAGAATAAGCCGGGATTTTATGGGAATGCCGACGCGGAATTTGCTTCTGAATTGGGCTCCGTATCGCTGTCTTCGACAAAAGAAGATTACTGGGGACATATTACATCCAGAGATGCCGGAGCAGTAGGCGGAACGATTACCCAAAGGCTAATACGGAAAGCGGAAGAAACCTTGTTTACCCTGTGAATTCATCGCTTCTTTTTAATTGACATTAATGGACAAATCAAGTACTATTACTCCAGAAGGTCACTGACAAAAACCTTTTCCGATCAGGGAAAAGGTTCATTTTTTGATAACACCTTTTGCAAAATTCGGGCCTTCAACAGGAAGGCGGCTTTGCCGTTCTTGTGTAGCACTGAACGAAGTTCTACATATTATAGGCAATTAGGAGGTTGATGACATGGCACTTACACACGGTCGTCGTTTGTTTACATCTGAATCTGTGACAGAGGGTCATCCGGATAAGATCTGTGACCAAATTTCGGATTCTGTCCTGGACGCGTTTTTAGCTAACGACCCGAACGCACGTGTAGCTTGTGAAGTATCGGTTGCAACTGGATTGGTACTGGTTATCGGAGAGATTACGTCCCGTTCCGAATATGTGGACATTCAAGCCATCGCCAGACAAACCATCAAAGATATAGGATACACACGGGCAAAGTATGGTTTTGACTCTCAGACCTGCTCGGTACTTGTATCACTGAACGAACAGTCCCCGGACATTGCCCAGGGCGTGAATCAGGCACTGGAAGCAAGAGAAGGGCAAATGACAGATGATGAGATTGAGGCAATCGGAGCCGGAGACCAGGGGCTCATGTTTGGTTTTGCCGTTAATGAGACTCCTGAACTGATGCCGCTGCCTATTTCCATTTCCCATCAACTCGCACGCCGCTTGACGGAAGTGAGAAAGAACGGAACACTGCCTTATCTTCGCCCCGACGGAAAAACTCAGGTTACTGTAGAGTACGAGGGAGATAAGCCGGTTCGGGTTGACACCATTGTTGTCTCTACCCAACATGCGGAAGATGTTACTTTAGAGCAAATTCAAGCCGATATCCATGAGCATGTCATCAAGCCGATTGTGCCTGAACAGTTTTTGGATACGGAAACCAAATATTTCATTAACCCGACAGGCCGTTTCGTAATTGGAGGTCCTCAAGGGGATGCCGGTTTGACCGGACGTAAAATTATTGTCGACACATACGGTGGTTATGCCCGCCATGGCGGTGGTGCGTTCTCCGGTAAGGACCCGACTAAGGTGGACCGTTCCGGTGCTTACGCGGCTCGCTACGTGGCTAAGAACATTGTTGCAGCCGGACTGGCGGACAAATGTGAAGTTCAATTGGCCTACGCTATCGGTGTAGCCAGACCGGTGTCTATTAATGTAGACACATTCGGTACAGGCAAAGTGAGTGAAGAGAAGCTCGTAAAGCTGATCCGCAAGCACTTCGACCTTCGTCCGGCAGGTATTATCAAGGAGCTGGATCTGCGCCGTCCGATTTACCGCCAAACTGCCGCATACGGCCATTTTGGACGTACCGATGTAGATCTTCCATGGGAACGTACGGATAAAGCCGATTTGCTGAAAAAAGAAGCAGGACTATAATCCTATCTAAATAATAAAAAAAGATTCACTCCAAGCTGGGTGAATCTTTTTTATATGACTATTTTTGCCGATATAAATAGGATAAAGCCATAATTTCAGGACTTTAGTCACTGTATAACTATGAGTCTAATAGAATAGAAGAAAATGCAGGTGGTTTCCCGGGAGCCCGTTACTTCGGCGGAAGCGCGGCCGATTACGTCCGTACTCATTTGAAGCAAGGAGATCCGATAAAGGCAGACTATGATATTGTGGGGCAGGACAGCTGCAAAGGTTATAGTGCGTCTGATTTTAAAATGATGATCGGGGGCATACTATTCTCGTTGAAAACGGAAAGACCGCATCATTTTCCTTGGATGCATCCTCTCTTGGAGGATACCGTTCCAGAACAGCCATCGGCTATTCAACTGACCGGAAAAAAGTTATTGGATCACGTACGTAAGAAACGGGAACAGTGACGGCATGATTTTAAAGGAACTCCAGCAATTCATGGTCCAGCTTGGGGGGCTATAAAAGAATGAATCTTGATGGAGGAGGTTCGACGCAAATGGTATCCCGTCCCCTTGGCAGCAATGCGGTCAGCTTGTCCAACCAAACCGAATACGGGACTGAGCGGAAAGTAGTTGATGGAATAGGTATTTGGTCAACGGCGCTGAAAGGTCAGGCTAAAGGACTCATAATTCACGGTGATAACGAACTATTTATGTATGAGCGGGGAAAATATACCTTAGCGGATATGACGAATATTATAATCCTCTTAAATCGGAAGATAAAGCCTGACGGGTCTCTTTCCAACCCGGTTGGAAAATTCGAGGGAAACGGATTTATTCCTGTCAAATCTGGTGATACCGATATAACGGCGCGGTGAAGGGTCTCAGAGCACGAAGGAAGAAATGTGGTATGACATGGATAACCGCTCTGTCCTGACAACAATCCGGGGGTATCCTAGTGAAGTAATCGGCAGGGTAGATATTGTGAAAGAACCGTCCGGAAATGAGGTTTTAGGCCTGACTTATGATTTTACTGGAGGGACCGGAACGAAAGCGGTCTATGCTGTCTTTAATCAGGGGGCAGGTTCTCAAATCGGGGGATTCTTATCAAATTATTCTGGAGTAGGAATTTTATCACTGTAATCTTTTAAAATATGTTACTATAAAAAAACAGAAGATTACCGTGATAGAAGGAGATTGAAGAAGCTTGCAGGTAGACGCTTTAGACCGCGTAATTAAAAATGCACTGTCTGTTATGGAAGACAGCAAGTATCAGGTGTTTGAAATTTGCGAGAGTACGCGCAGGGAAAGGGAGTCTCTTGCGGCTGAGCTTCAGTATGTAATTGAAGAAGTCCAGCGGACCATCGATCAGGTGGATGGGCTGGAGAAAGATTACAAGAAATCCAGAATCCGTCTTACAGAAGTGAGCAGGGACTTTGACCGTTATCAAGAGCATGATATTAAAGTAGCCTACGACGCGGCAATATCCATTCAACTGCAGCTGACGGTGGCACGGGAAAAGGAAAACCATCTTAAAGCCAGACGCAATGATATTCAAAAGCGCATTAAGAATGTGGACCGCCAACTGGAGAGAGCCGAGATGATTGTGTCCCAGATGAATGTTGTGCTTGAGTATCTGTCCGGTGATCTCAATCAGGTTACACGAATTCTGGAATCGGTCAAAAACCGGCAACTGCTCGGATTGAAAATTATTTTGGCTCAGGAAGATGAACGCAAGCGCATTGCCCGCGAGATTCATGACGGGATGGCCCAGACAATGGCCAATGTAGTGCTTCGGACCGAGATTGCCGGGCGGATGCTGGACAAAGAGGAGTTTGATCTTGCCCGGGAAGAACTGGTTGATCTGAAAAGCCAGGTCCGCAGCGGTTTGGAAGAAGTCAGAAAAATTATTTTTAACCTCCGGCCTATGGCCTTGGACGATCTGGGACTTGTGCCTACGCTCCGCAAGTTTGTGCAGGATTTTGAGGAAAAGACGAAAATCCTTACTAAATTTGATTTTACAGGCAAGGAAAGTCGGCTGCCTTCCGGGATGGAAGTGGCTGTTTTCCGTCTGGTGCAGGAGGCTTTCTCCAATACTTTTAAGCATGCCAACGCTTCTTATGTATCGCTTGAGCTTGCTTTTAATCAAGATCATGTGACGATCACTATCACTGACAATGGGGTCGGGTTTGATGTAGAAATCACAGAGCAAAAAATCGCAAAAGGGAATAATTTTGGCATCTTGGGTATGCGGGAGCGTCTCCAGCTCCTGGAGGGTACAATGAACATATTCTCCAAAAAGAATGTGGGAACCAAAATCAAGATGCATATTCCCATTCGTTCTGAGAATAAGGAGGACGTAATAAATGGACTACCAGGGAAGCCCCAAACCTAATCGTGTGAAGCTGATCCTTGCGGATGATCACCAATTGTTCCGTGAGGGACTCAAGCGTATTATTAACATGGAAGATGATATGGAAGTAGTCGGTGAATGCGGTGACGGTATTCAGGTCATCGAACTTTGCAAT
Organism: Paenibacillus larvae subsp. larvae; assembly: GCF_002003265.1. Classification (NCBI taxonomy): domain Bacteria; kingdom Bacillati; phylum Bacillota; class Bacilli; order Caryophanales; family Paenibacillaceae; genus Paenibacillus; species Paenibacillus larvae. The sequence goes on along the minus strand of NZ_CP019687.1, from coordinate 3,135,666 downwards.
GAAATTCAGCCTGACGTTGTGCTGATGGATATCAACATGCCGCTCGAGAACGGTGTTGTGGCTACAGAACGGCTGAAGCTGATTTTCCCGGACATCAAGATTATTATCCTGTCTATTCATGACGACGAAAGTTATGTATTTGAAACACTGCGAAAGGGGGCTTCGGGTTATTTACTCAAAGATATGGAGGCAGAGTCTCTGATTAATGCGATCCGTTCGGTCGTGGCAGGTCATGCCTATATTCATCCTAAAGTAACCGGCAAGCTGATCAATCAGCTTCGCAGGATGACCTACCTGGATCATACCGGCGTAGCCGGAGGTAATCCGGCCCATGATTCTGCACTGAGATACATTGATTCTCCAAGCAGCCCTCTAACAAAACGGGAAGCGGAAGTTCTCCGCTTGATGGCAGAGGGACGCAGCAACAAATCCATTGGGGAGTATTTGTACATAAGTGAGAAGACAGTGAAAAATCACGTGAGCAGTATCCTGCAGAAAATGGAAGTGGATGACCGTACCCAAGCAGTGATTATCGCGATCAAAAATGGCTGGGTGACTTTATAGGAACCTCCCCTCCCTTATGCGCATATACTATGCATGAGGGAGGGAGTTGCCATGTGGATCGGACTCTTATGGATCATAGGCTGCTATGGACTTAGTGTTGCCATTCTTCATCTTATTTTTGGCCTCACCAAAGCTAAACCCCGCCAAAGTTCCCATTTTTTATTGATTACTAAAAATAATGGTCTGCATATCGAATGGTATATCCGCTCACTGCATGTATTCTCCTGGCTAAGGGGAAGGCAGGTGAAGGTCACCATTCTGGACGAAGGCTCAACCGATGATACGCTGCCCATTCTTGAACGTATGGCCGGGCAAGCCCGTATCGAACTGGAATTTCTCGCTTCAGGCACCTCTACGGAAGAGTGGCTTAGCCAATTTGAAGAGGGGGAAATACGCGTAATCCCTTTGAGCGGACGCGAGTATCTCGTAGAAATGCAGTTATGCGAGTCGTAATCGTTTTCAAACGAATATGGAATATCCTATTAAGAAAAAGGTGAAGCCTTGAAAGCCAAGCTGTATGCCGTGGAAACAGCGGCCTCATGCCGTTGGTATGTAACACTGGATGAGCAAGTGGATGCGGCTTATTGGTTCAGGCAATATGGGGACCTTACGGTACTCCGTTTGCTGGAACCTTCCCTGTCTTTTGGACAAGCCAGTGCCCTTTTACCCGTTTTGCAACAGGAACTGCCCGCTATTTCGGCACTATTGCCGCCAAAACGTGCTTCGCATGGAAAAGCATTCCCCGAACTACCCAATGCCCGGATGATTCCTTCATCCACCTTAATTGATTCCAACACGCTAACATCCCGTCTCTTTCATCTTATTCAATCTGCGGCCAAGACATGCCATCTTGCCTCTTGCCGTCCGGGGCAATTCCGCTTCCATAACGTGACGTTTGCCCGCTGGGCGAATCAAGACAATGAGGTTCCCTTCTTAAGTCAAGACGTATATACCCGGATTGTAAGGGGCTGGGAAGGGCGTGCCCTGCTTCCGGAGGAAGCGGAACAACTGGTTCAAACAGTCCATGGAAAAGGCGTCTTGGACGGTTGCTCTCCCGGTCTTCCCAAGAACAGAACCTCCAGCGTATCCTGGTGCAGCTATATCCAATTGGCGTGGCTCCAGGGTGATCTTGCCTGGGCAAGCGGCCTGGAAGCTGCGGAGCGGAGGAGCCTGCCGCATTTCTGGAAAGCGGAGAGACAATATACTTGCAGAAGATGCGGAAGCGGAAAGGACAAGCTGGTATGGACTTCTTGTCCTTACTGCCGGACGAAATGCCCGTATTGCAGCGAATGCCTGGGAATGGGACGCGTACGCTTCTGTTCCCCGCTCATTTATGGGGGGAAGCAATCATCTGTGACGTCTGGAGCCAAGTTAACCGGTGCAGGAGTCACCCCGGAGGATAAGGGGAGCGGTACAAAGGGGGACTGGAAGCTGAGCGAGGCCCAGTCTGCCGCTTCCGCCGAAGCGGTTCGGTTTCTGGACCGCAGAAGAAAGAATACTGCGGATAGGCAGCCGGACCGGTTTCTGATCTGGGCCGTAACGGGAGCGGGAAAGACCGAGATGATTTTCCCTCTTATAGCGCATGAACTGGCCCGTGGGGGGCGTGTCTTAATCGCTACTCCCAGGCGGGATGTGGTGCTGGAGTTGGCCCCGCGTATCGCGAAAGCTTTCGCCGGGGTGGAATTGGCCGTGCTCTACGGCGGAAGCACGGACCGCTGGGAACGAGGAGCCCTCACCATCGCCACCACTCATCAGCTCCTGCGTTTCACGCAGGCGTTTGACCTTGTGGTGATCGACGAACTGGACGCGTTCCCCTACCACAAGAACCCCGTGCCGCTGCTGCTGGCCGCGCCCCCACTGCGCAGCATGCTCGCTGCGCACAAGCTCTCCGCGCCGCTGGTGAAGAAGCTGGAAGCTTCGCTGAAGCGCGGCGCGCAGGTGTTTGTGTTCGTCCCGAACATCCGCTCCGTGGAGCCGCTGGTGCACCTGCTTCGGCAGGTGCTTGGACCGCTTCACGGGGGACGGGGAGGGACGAACACGAGGAAGTGCCCTGTCCCGTGGATACAGGGCACTTCCTCGAAGGACCCGCACCGGACGGAGAAGGTGCGGGACTTCCGGGACGGCGCCACCCGGGTGCTGATGACGACGACCATTCTGGAACGCGGCGTTACGGTCCCGAGGACCGACGCGTTCATCCTGGATGCGGATTCCCGCCTGTTCGACGCAGCCGCCCTGGTTCAAATGTCGGGCCGGGTGGGGCGTTCCAAGGACGACCCGGCGGGAACGGTCTGTTTCGTGGCGAAGGAGAAGACAAGCTCACAGAAGGAGGCCATCCGCCAGATAGCCATGATGAATGCCCAGGCCAAGAAGCAAGGATATCTGATCGATAAAGGGGGGAGAACATGAACGGACTTGAACAAAGCCGGTTCGCAAAAGTATGGAAGAAAGTGTTGTCAGCCGCGCAGGGGCTGCTTTCACCGCGGGTTTCCGCCTGTCCGGGCTGTAATCAGCCTGCCGTATTGAATACCCGCCAGATGGGCCTATGCCAAATCTGCTATACGGGAATTCCCTGGATTCGTGAAGTCATATGTCCGATATGCGGGCGTTATGAAGAGTGCGGGGATTGTTTGCGAAGAGAGGAGACCTGCTTTATAAGAAACCGGAGTGCCGTCCGCTATGACGAAAGTATGAAGGAACTGCTTGCCCGTTACAAATACCGGGGAGATGAGCAATTAAGCAGTCTGTTTGGAGAAATGCTGTTGTTTGCATATTTTTTGCATCAGGAGGAGAACCGGAACTTGGCTGCTTCCAAGGCTTCCCCTCCCCGGGTGGTAACCTATGTGCCGTTAAGCGGGCAAAGGTTGCTGGAACGGGGGTTTAACCAGGCGGAGCAAATGGCTAAAGCGCTTGGGAAAAACCTGGAACTTCCCGTTGTCCCACTGCTTGTTCGCAGCCGTCATACGGATAAGCAAAGTCAGAAGACACGCAGAGGGCGTCTGGAGGATGTACAGGGATCGTTCGAACTGGATGAGCGGGTATGTTCTCTCATGCCTGCCTTTTTTCGTTCAGGGTTTGATCTCTACCTTGTGGATGATGTTTACACGACTGGCAGTACGATGAATGAATGTGCAAAAGTCCTGCGGGCCAAACTGCCCGCACGGGTGTTTGGTCTGACTTGGGCCAGGTAATTTGGAATAAAAAGAATGGAAAAGCAATTCCGGTTCCCTTTTGTAAAAATATTCCTTGCCATGATATAATAACGATAGGTTATAGGGGGAGTGTTATGAAAAATAGGATTGTGCTGCGTGCTGAACTTGAAAAAACGATAGCCGAAACAGGCTGTACGTTATCCAGGCTTTCCGAACTGGGAGGGGCCGCCGTCGGAAATCTAAGTGCCAGTCTGCGGGGGAGATCGCTGCGGCCTATTACGGTTAAACAACTGGACGCACTTACGAAGGTGCTTGGCCAGCCTGAAGGCCACTACTATGATTTGTACCTCGCGGAATGTTTTTATAAAGGCAGGGTAGCTAGGGCCAGAATGGAACCTTTCTTGGTCCGCTGTGCCCAACTTGGCAGGAATGAACTGATTACCAAAGCCATTCACTTATTGGTAGAACATCCCAAGTTTCCGGAACTCCTGTTTTCTGTAGCCGAAAAGTTATATTTGGGCGGTTTTGTTAAAGAATCGGTCCCCTTTTACGAAGAAGTGATTGAAGGCGAAAAGTATAACCATTCCGAGCGTCTGGCTATCAGCCACTATAGAATCTTTAGGGCCAAAATAGGACCGGATGCCGAAGAGAACTACAAGGCCTTGATCCGCTTTGAGGCTTTTCGCAATAAACTCCCTGAACATTTCCATCTGGATGCCTTATTGCATCTGGCAAAAGTTTGTTACTCATTACAAAAATGGACCATGGTTGAGCAATTTGCAGATGAATTAAGGATATTAACGACGATAGCATGCCAAAACGGGCTGAGAAGGCAGTATAATAGAAGGGTAGAAGAAATGCCTAGTCCCGAAAGACATCTTGTTGTCTATTATGGACAAGCTTACTTATTGTTAAGTGCGGCTTTAATTGAACAAAAACGTTATGGGGAATCCAAAAAATACATACAGGAATACGAAGACCTTACTTGGTTTGAACCATTGGATGAGTTGGGCAAAAAAGAAATGGAGAAGCTGCACTTATGGGCCAAGGCCAATAAATATATAGTGGATATACTGAGTGGAAACAGAACAAAGCTCCATGAATACGTGGATTTCCTTGCACAACATTCAAATGAGGTAGAAGATGGACTTTTAGTAATATTGGAAAGTGCAAATAAATATGAATATAACATAGACCCTGTTCTTGATAAATTCTCAAAAGCTTATTCCACTTATAACAATAGGAATGTCGTTCATACACATCGCTATTTTAGGTTTTGCTACCAGAAAGCCATATATAATTTTAAGCAGAGACGTATTAAAGAAGGTTTGGACCAAATTTTATACTGTCTTTCTTTGTCTATCGCAACACATAAAAATTCAGATACAGTCAATTGCTCAGCCCAGTTCCTTAAGTATATGGAGCATGCATCGGGATCTCAAAAGAATGACTTTATAATTATGATGAAAGGGGTATTGGAAGATGAAAATTAAGAAATACGTACCATCTGTTGCGTTGGCTCTTGTAATGCTTAGTGGTCTATGTGTTAATCAGCAAGATCATTCAGTCAAAACAAGCCCGGTTGATCCCCCAATATTCTTTATTTATTTCGTACACGGAACTGGAGATTAAAAAATAAAAAGGACTCCTTCGGGAGTTTTTTCTTTACCACAATTTTAACATAGGTTTGTTATGGTACTTCCCTTTAATCTATTAGAAAATAGAGAAGCGAGGGGTTAAACGACATGACATCTCCTGCTTCTATTTATCAACCAAAAGTTAATTCCAGTGTCTTAGCAGATGAGTATTTATATAAAACGATCAGGGAGAAATTTTTGAAATCAGTACTTTAAATTAAAAAATGGTCTAGTCGGTTCGGTTACGACTAGGCCATTTTTCATTGCAATCATTTTTTAGTATTGTTCTGTGGTTGTCAAATTGCTGTCAGAGGAAAGCGATAGAAAAAGTAACTGCTGCCAGATGTATTGGCACAATTCTTTGGTATGGTCATGGAGATAAAAATGCTCTCCCTCAAACCATTTCACCGTGTATGGCTTCGATGTGAACCGACTCCATCCTTCGATCTCAAGCAAATCTATAAAAGAGTCCTGTTTTCCGTTAAGAATAAAAAACGGACAGTCCAGTGGCGTATCCCGTTGACAATGATAGATCTCAACCAATTTGAAGTCATTCCGAATAATCGGCAGAAAAAGTTCAATCAACTCGCTGTTCTCGCATAACTCCGGCGGGGTGCCGCCCATCTTGATAACCTCCTGCAAAAGCTCTTGTTCAGGCAAATTATGATACACCCGCTTCTCTTTGGAGTCAGGGGAGTCTCTGCCCGACAGAAATAGAGAAACCGGCAACGGGTACCCTTGTTTTACTAATTCGTGAGTCACCTCCAGAGCCAGCAAACTTCCCATACTGTGTCCAAAAATAGCATAAGGAACAGATATTCCGTATGCTTCCATACTCTTTATTAAATCAGGAACCATGGACTGGACAGAGTTTATCAAGGATTCCTTGTACCGCCTTCCTCTTCCGGGCAGCTCTAATGGGTAAATTTGAACTTCCGGGGGCATAAGTTTTTTCCAATTCAAATAAACAGATGCGGATCCTCCGGCATAGGGCAGCATAAACAGTTTTGTACTCTTCATGGCTCATCTCCAACATTTTTTTCTCAAAATACCATTATGTAACATATTAAACCATGGCTTAAAATTTGTCTATGATCAAGTTCGGTTTCCATTCGCAGTTATACTTCTTTACTTCAGTACTAGACCAAACCATCATAACCCCCATGCAATAATTTTCTTAACAATCCTTCCATTTGTCATGATATTGTCACGAAAGTAGCCCGGTTGAGTCATACTCTGCTTAAAGGGCTTTTTTTACAATATAGGAAAGAACAAGTGTTTACCATTGGGCAATTTTTCCGGGAAGGAGAGGGATTCATTCATGAGGCGTTCTTTATTGGGACAGGCAGCAAGAACAGGCTGGCTGCTTCTTCTTATGTTGTTCTTGCTTCCGATACATGAATCTGCTGTGGCAGCTGAAGATAGCGGGCTATCCCTTCAACAGAGACTGGATAGCGCTTTTAAAGGTGAAACCATCCGTATCCCCCCGGGACGTTATCAAGGCTCTTTCGTAATCCGTAAACCGCTTCGTCTGGAAGCGGAGGGGGAGGTGGTTCTGGTTGCTGACTCTGCCAAACCTCCGTTGACGATTCAAACGAACGGTGCCGTAGTGAAAGGCCTTCAGCTTGAGACCGCCTTTGCTGAAACGGAAGACTCGGCTCTATGGATGGAGGGATCAGGTAACGAGGTATCGGAACTGAATATCCGGACCTCCGGAACCGGAGTGCAGCTAAGAAATGCCCTTGAAAATATGCTCACCGGCATCGGGATAACCCGGATTTCCGGGGTTAACGGCGGTGGAGAAGCACAAAGAGGCAATGGTATCGATGCAAGGGAATCGCATGGCAATTTCATCCGAAACTGCTTCGTAACCAATATGTTTGATGGGATTTATCTGGAGAATAGCGACCATAACGAGGTAAGGGAATCTGCAGTTTCCATGTCCCGGTACGGGTATCATCTGATGTTCAGCAAGGGGAACCGCTTGGTGAATAACTCCGGGGACCGCAATGTAACAGGAGCTATGGTGATGACTTCGGAAGATGCTGTGGTTACGGGAAACCGGTGGATCAAACAATCGGAAAGTGTAAATTCACAAGGTCTGCTGCTCTATGACGTTAAAGGATCACGTTTTGCCGGAAATGAAGTGGAAGGGAACCGCGTAGGGATGTACATAGAGCTTTCCGATGAAAATGAGCTGACGGACAATGTGGTCCGAAGCAATTTTATCGGCATCCAGATCAAGCATGGAAGTCATAACCGCATTCAGGAGAATAGTTTCCTGAGCAACGTGTTTCAGGCAGAAGCCCAGGAAAGTAGTGAAAACCAGGTATCCCGCAACTACTGGGATGCTTTCAAGGGGCTGGATACCAGGGGGACGGGTTTCAGCTCGATCGCTTTTCAGGTGAATCCTTTTTATTACACGCTAACGGATGAAACTCCGGCTTTTCAGCTGTTTTTCCAGTCTCCCGGGTTGGCACTGCTGGAGCAGATGATGGATTCCGGCTTATCGGAACAATCGTTTACGGATACGGCTCCTGCGATGGGCCCGCTGCATGAGAGCGTACCGGTACCTTTACCAGGATGGGGGGCACTTGTATTAAGCCTGCTTTTGGCAGGAGGAAGCTTTTGGATATGGATAAAAATGGGGGTTCGATCAAAATGAAAAAAATAGGGATATTTATCTTGACAGCGGTTGTATGTCTGGCAGTTTCGGCGTGCGGGTCCAAGCTGCCTGAACCGGCAGATATTGTAGAAGGCGTAGATAAATGCGAGATTTGCAATATGCAGGTGGCCAATAATCAGCATGCCACCCAGATCATTTTAAACGATGGAAAAATATTGAAATTTGATGACCTCGGTGATATGTACGCCTGGATCAAGAAAAACGGCAAAGGGAAGATCAAGGTCCAGTATGTGAGGGATTTCCATTCCAAGGAATGGATTAATGCCAAAGAAGCTTCCTATTTATATGATCAGGAATTCCAGACTCCGATGGCTTTCGGTGTGCTCTCTTTTAAGGACAAAAACGGGGCAGAATCCTATCAGAAAGAACAGCAGAAAGGCAAACTGCTTACCTATGAGGATCTGGACAAGCATAGCTGGGAACCAAACCGTGAGATGATGAAAAAGATGAAGGAAGAACATGGTGGTGGTCATGAACATAAGGACGGAGAGCAGGGACACCAGGATCACGGTAAGCAGGACGGGGAACATGGCGGTCAGGATAACAATCACAAAGAGGATACTGCAAATCGGGGAGATAGCCATCATACTCAGGATGCCGGACAATCAGGTAAAGAGCACGGTGGATATGAATAAGTTGATGAATCAAGAAGCGGGAGGGTTCAGTGATGGACAGCTTGATTATCGCCAAACGGGAAATGAGGCTCGGGTTTCGTAACCCTTGGGCGTATACTTTTCTTGTTCTATTTACTGTATTCAGCCTTGCCCTGCTGCTGATTCAGTCGAGGCAGGCCTTTGAAGGCTACACCTATTCGACCGGATCGATGCTGCACCTTATTTTATATTTGCTTCCTTTAATGGCTTTGATGCTGGGTTCGTTTTCCGTAACCGGGGAGAGAGAAGAAGGGAGATGGACACTGCTTTCCACTTGTTCCCTCTCTACGGTACAATTTGTTTTAGGCAAGTATGCCGGCCTTGCTGGTGTGATTTGTGCCATACTCGCTTTTGGCTTCGGTTTTTCCGGATGCGTCAGCTATGTTATGGGAAGGGGGATTAATCCTTCTTGGCTGCTGTTCTTTTTCTTACTCTCTCTTGTACTTGTTTTGCTTTATCTGGGTATAGCGATGTTAATCGGAACCTGCTGTAAAAACCGGTGGCAAGCCCTGACGTTTTCGGTATGCGTATGGTTTATCACCATTTTGGCCTGGCCGACACTGCTTGTTTCCATTCTGGGGACTCTTCCTTATTTATGGATCAAGCCGGCCTTGGTGGGAGCCACGTTCTTCAATCCGGCTGAACTTACAAGGGTGTTTATGGTCATTCGAATGGGTGGAGGCTCTATTTTTGGTCCCGAATACTATCAGTGGATAGATTGGATACGTGCCTCCGGGGCTCCTTTTATATTCGGCGGCTTATGCCTGGCCTGGATTGGTGTTTGTCTGGGTATAGCCTGCCTGATCTGGGAAAGGAGGAGATTCCGTGAATGAATCCGGACTTTTGGTTCAACAGGTAAGCAAACAAATCGGGAAGAAAACGATTGTTCATCCGTGTTCACTAAAGGTGAGGCCCGGGGAAGTCCTTGCTTTGTGCGGAGGAAACGGAGCCGGAAAAAGCACTTTACTGCGTATGATGGCAGGTCTGCTGTCCCCTACTTCGGGGGATATTAAACTGAACGGTCTCGAGCCAAAAGCTGACCGCAAGGTTTATGCAAAGGCAATTGGATATATGCCGGACCATTATGAATTCGAGTCGTCTCTTACCGCCTCCGAAACCCTCCGTTTTTTTGCTGATCTGAAAAGGGTTGGCCAGGTTCGCATGGAAGCTGTTCTTAAAGCGGTTGGTTTATCGGAGGTCCGCCATGCGAAGGTATCCTCCTTATCCAAAGGCATGAACCAGCGGCTGCTTTTTGCCCAGGCTATGCTGGCTTCCCCTGTGTTAATGCTGCTGGATGAGCCCACTAACGGGCTCGATCCTTATTGGGCGGATGCTTTCGTATCTTTAATCCGGGAAGCTAAATCGGAGGGACAGGCGGTAGTGTTTTCCACTCATCATTTGCATATAGCGGAACAGATAGCCGACCAGGCGGCATTCTTGAAAGAAGGCCGTGTGGTTCATACCGGACCGCTAGCCTATTATCAGGAGCAGTATGGAGAGGCCGGATTACAGGGCGCTTTTAATGAGCTTTTCGGATTTGCGCTATCGCCGGAAAACACCTCTATGAATCTACAGAAAGAAGTGAGAAAATGAAACGATCCAATCGTTGGACCCGGATAATCGGGCTATTCATGCTTACAGTTTGTCTTGCTGTATTGGCGGCCTGTGGGAATGTGACGGGACCAGGCGGAGAAGACGCAGAAGCTAAAGCGGAAATCACCTTCACAACAGATCCGGCTTCTCCGAAAACTGGAACCCCCGTCAAACTCAAAGCAGATGTAAAAGGCTTAAGCAACTATATGGATGCGGCTGCCACTGTCCAGTTTGAGATTAAGCCTGCCGGAACGGAAAAGAGAGAACTGGTGAAGGCCGAGCGGCTCAAAAAAGGGGATTTTGAAGCGTCCAAAACGTTTACGGAAGCCGGAAAATACGAGATAATCGTACATTTTTATTCGTACGAGCTTCATCAATATCAGGAGCATACCATCGAAGTGAATTAATTTTGTTCTGCCCGCTGGACGATAAAATAGTTTCTTTTTGACTCTTTTTTTTGGGAGAAAACATTGCAAAAATAGGAAACTTAGGTAAACTAAAAGAGACTAGCATTTTGCATAATTCGATTGAACCATAGCCTCACAGGATGGATGCAAACTGCAGGGATAGAAACATTTTGGAGACGTCGTTGTAAGGGGGACTTTGGAACTATGGGCATGGATATTGCGAACTGTCCGGTATGCGGCAAAATTTTTGTAAAAGGAATCCGGGATATTTGCCCAAACTGTGTAAAGAAACAGGAAGAGCAATACGAGCGCTGTGCGGAATATTTACGCCAGCATAAAGGAATTACACTTTATGAGTTGAGTGAGGCCGTAGATGTGCCGGTACGGCAAATTACGAAATTCATCCGGGAGGGACGCATTTCCATCGAAAACGCCCCCAATATGTCCTACCCCTGTGAAGTATGCGGTGAGATGATCCGGGAAAATTCCATGTGCGAATCATGCCGGAGTCGTTTGATTAGGGACATGGCGCAAGCTTTGGAGGAAAAAAGGGAAAACTCCGCCTCATCCGGCCGTGAGTCGATTAAGTACAAAATCAGCGATCGTCTTGAAGACCGCCGCTAGTCCTGTTTTCAATTGAATATATAAAGTTTTCTAAGAACGATGCCGATAATAAATACAAAGATTATCGGTTTTTTCATTGTATGGATAATCGTATAGAGGTGAAACAAAATGAAAATTAACGATACCAACCGGGTTGGTGCTTTCAATCCATATGCACGTAATCAGGCCGCAAGCTCCCATGGCACATCCGGGAAAAAAGCATGGGTAAAGATGAAGTGCAGATATTAGCTGAAGCCAAAGAACTGCTGGATGCCCGGGAACCGGAACGGCAAAAACGTATTGAGGAATTGAAACAGGCTGTATCTGCAGGAACCTACCAGGTAGATGCTCGTAAATTGGCGGAAAAGCTTTTGCCCTTTATTAAATAAATGCTAAGAGATATGAAAGCAGGTGAATGCCCATGTCGATAGAAAAAATGGTTCATGTCATGGAGGGGCTGATTCGCCTTCACCGGGAACTGCTTGTCCTGGCCAGAGAGAAGACACCCGTGATTGTCAACAACCAGGTTGAAAAGCTCAACCTGATTGTCCATAAAGAGAACAAATTGCTCAGAGAAATGAATGAATTGAATCAGGAACGGATTCAGGCCACCGGCGAATATTTATTGGCCCGCGGTTACCGTCCTGACCCTAAAGTGACGATCCGGGATTTAAGCCGGCTTATTTTTAAAGCCGAAGAGAAGAAGGAGCTGATGGAACTTCAGGAGGAATTGATGGGGCTAATTGAGGAGCTTCGTCCGATCAATGAATTGAATCAGAAATCGATAGAACAATCGCTGGCTTTTATAAATTATTCGTTAGACTTATTCATCCAGACTCCGGAAGTGGAGGCTGTATACCGGAATCCGCAGGAGGCTTCAACTTCAGGTGTCACCTGTCTTGGAAGGTTTGATTCTAAAGCGTAAGGAGTGTTAGTAAATGAGATCCAGTTTTTTTGGCTTTGAAACAGCCAAACGAAGCATGCTAGCCAGTCAAAACGTATTAAATATTATCGGGCATAATATTTCGAACCAACACATTCCTGGTTACTCCAGGCAGCGTGTAAACTTAAATGCATCTATGCCCATTGAATATCCGGGAATTGGACATACCACAATTCCGGGACAGATGGGAACAGGCGTTGATATGCATTCCATTACCCGGATTCGTGACCGTTTTCTGGACGAACAATTTCGTAATGAATACAAAAATCTGGGAAATTGGGAAATTCAGAAAGATACTTTGGATAAGTTGGAAGGGATTTTTCCGGAGCCTTCAGATACCGGATTAAGAAAAGTCCTGGAAAACTTCTGGGATTCATGGGCGGAGTTTTCCAAAGACTCAGACAAAAATACCGGCAGAAAGCTGATTCGCCAGAACGCAATAGCACTTACAGAAGCCATAAACCAGGCCAGTAAACAGATTAAGGACATAAGCCAGGGTCTGGATAAGAGCTTAAATATGAAGATAGAAGATGTTAACTCTATACTGAAGACCATCTCAACCCTGAACAATGAGATCACTCGTGTGGAGAAGATGGGCGATCATGCGAATGATCTTCGTGACGAACGGGACAGGATGACTGACGAGTTGTCCAAAATGATGAATATTACCGTGTCGGAGGGACCGGAGGGTTACAACATCTCCATGGGCAAAGTTAATTTGCTATCTGGGACGGAGGTAAATCCGGTAACAAAGGAATCCATTGAAGAATCCTTTAAATCAGGGGATTTATCAAGCGGGGAACTTGCAGGTTTGATTACATCCAGGGATACTTATGTCCATGACTACAAAAAACAGCTTGACGATATTGCCAATACTATTGCAAACGGTGAAATTACGATTACGATTCCAAAGGGATCTGTACTCCCGGAAGGTACGGTGTTGGATGGAGTTACTTACACAGGGGCAAACCGCACACTAACCGAGGATTTGACCGTAACGGTCAAAGGGCTTAACGGCCTTCACCAGCTTGGATATATAAACGGGAACCCTCCTGAGGCCGGAGGGCCGTTCTTCACAACCAAGGACGGATCTGATGTGATTACAGCCGAGAATATTTGCCTGAATCCGGATATTATCAATGATCCGAATAAAATAGCGAGTTCTATGGCAACAGAAGGTACGGGGGCAGATGAGAAACTGATCAGCGGAAATAATACGCTAGCCAAACTTATGGCTCAATTAAAAGATACCAAGTTTACCTTTAGCGGGGCGGGGCGTGGGATTACAAACAGTACAATAAACGATTTCTATGGATCTTTAGTAGGACAGCTTGGTGTGCAATCTAAGGAAGCCACCAGACAGTATGAGAATGAAGGAAAACTGGTAGTGCAGGCAGATACTCGGCGAACATCTGTAAGTGGTGTAGTGGAACTGGAAGAAATGATGGAAATGGTAAAATACAATCATTCCTTTAATGCCGCAGCACGATTTATGACTACGTACGATGAAATACTGAATAAATTGATTAATGGAACCGGAACGGCAGGTCGGTAGGAATTAGGAGGTAAACGAGATGTCTATGCGTATCACGCAGGGAATGATGCATTCACAAATTAATCGAAACTTAAATTCGACTTTAAACAAACTGGCTGACATAACCATGCAAATAAATACCGGACGTAAACTGAACAAGCCATCGGACGATCCGATAGGGGTTACATATTCCGTTTATTACCGCAGTGAACTTACGGCTAATCAACAGTATAAGAAGAACGTCGAAGATGCTTTATCATGGTTTGATTTTAACGATAAAACTATCGGCCAATCAACGGATATTATGCATCGTCTTAAAGAACTGGCTACAAACGCGGCATCATCGGGGGAAAGTCCCCGGAAACATTGAACGGTATTAAAAAAGAAGTCAATGAATTGAAGGATGAGCTTTTGAATATCGCGAACAGCCGGTACAATGGCAGGTATGTATTTAACGGACAAAAGGTGGATCAAATGCCTTACACTGAAAAAACGGCTGCTTCAGCTTTTACCGATGCCGGTAAAATTATTTACGATATAGGTGCAGGTGTTCAAATTGATATCAATTATTCGGGTGGGGAAATTTTTGGAAATCCTGAAGATGAAGATCAAATTTTTAAAGTGTTGGAGGAATTTTCCCAGGCCCTGGAAAACGAAGATTACGATCAGGTTAACGCCCTGAGAGGCAAACTGGAAAGCCGTTTTGATAAAATGCAGTCGGTCCGTTCGGAAGTAGGGGCTAAGGTAAACCGTGTAGAACTGACCCGAGAAAGGCTGAAGGATCTTGAGACAAATTTAACCAGCCTACAGGCCAAGACAGAAGACGCCGACATTATTAAATTAATTTATGAAGAAAAGATACAGGAAAATTGTTATCAGACTTCTTTGGCAGTAGGGTCCAAAATCATTATGCCTTCTCTTGTGGATTTCATGAGGTGATCATTTCCTTATGATACCCATGATTGCGATGCACCAGGAACATGGCAGGATTGGAATGAATACGGAACCAGGACAATATGAGATCCGCCAGCATCAAGCGGATATGCAAATAAAGACCACTCCTGCCCATGTGGAAATCAGAAGTCCAAAGCCAGAGATGTATATTGATCAAAGCAAGGCTTGGGAAGCATTGAACGGGGGGAAACTTGTCCCTTTCCTGAACCATATTTATTCCCAAACCCCGCAAATTGTGCTGCAAGCTATTGCCAATATTGTAGAACGGGGAAATCGGTTGGCTGCTTTTCATAAAGGGAATGCCATTGCGGATATAGGTACAGAGTGGCGAAATGGCAGATCCAAAATAGATTATTTGGGTCCGGCCAGCTCAAATAACGTAGATATCTACTTTGTGGTAAATGAAAAACAGAAGGACGTAGTAGAAGGCGACTTCCAGTTGCAGGTTCGGGTGAATAAGCCGGAAATCAAGTACCACAGTGGAGAGTTGAGCATATGGATGGAGAAGTATCCTTCCCTTACAATCACTCCGCCTGTCGTTGATCTCAAGGCCTAGCAAGGTATCATTAAGCTGTACGGATGAACTTCCATTCCTGATTCATCTGTGTGGCTTTTTTGTAATTTTGGTTTGATGGAATCTGTCAAGAGTGAGGAGTGATGCCTGTGTTTTTAGAAACGTCCCGCTTTGGGGAAATTGAGCTGGAGGAAGAACATATTTATTCATTTGCAAAAGGAATCCCCGGTTTCGAGGAGTTTAGGCGATACATTCTGCTGGATATGAATAATACGCCCTTTTCCCACTTGCAGTCTGTAGAAAATGGGGATCTTGCTTTGGTTGTTGTGGATCCGTTTTCTTTTTATGCGAATTATGAGTTTATCCTTCCCGATACAGTCATGCAGGAATTGGACATTGAAAAATCGGAGCAGGTAGCGATTCGCTGTGTCGTTACGGTAAAACGCCGATTGGAGACAGCTACGGTAAATCTTTTGGCACCTCTCGTATTCAATGTGGAGAAACGGAAAGGAAAGCAGATCATTCTGCATCAGTCTGCTTATACGACTAAACATCCTTTACTCCCACCTGCCAGTCTAACCTCAGAAGCAAGGAAAGAGGGGTGACCCCAAATGTTGGTATTATCCCGAAGGAAAGGCGAATCCATCATTTTGCAGGAGAACATTGAAATTACAATTCTTCAGGTAGATTCTGATACGGTCAAAGTTGGTATAACGGCTCCCAAGGACGTGGACATTTTCCGTAAAGAGGTATACCTAGCCATCCAGGAGGCCAATACAGAATCCGCCCAGTATGCACTTGATATAAAGGAATTGAATGAAAAATTAAAAAAATTCTCAAGAGCTATTAAACTTTCTGAAAGGGATGTCGATAGTATAAGTAATGCTGATTGAAAGTCGGCCGACCTTCTGAGCAGCAGCCACATGGATGTGGTAAAAAATTTACTTTCAAGGAGGAAGAATGAATTATGATTATCAATCATAATATTACTGCAATGAACACGCATCGCAACATCGGCATTAATAATCTGAGCTCCAGTAAAAGCATGGAAAAGCTGTCTTCCGGTCTACGCATTAACCGTGCGGCAGATGATGCGGCGGGACTTTCCATCTCGGAAAAAATGAGAAGCCAAATCCGCGGTCTCCAACAAGCTCAGCGCAACGCCCAGGATGGTGTTTCCCTTGTACAAACGGCTGAGGGTGCAATGAACGAAATCAGTGACATGCTCGTTCGTATGAAAGAACTGACTATTCAAAGAGCCAATGGGACCTTCAATGAGGATGATAAAGCCAACCTTGATCTTGAGATGATTCAATTGGCTGAAGAAATAAAAAATATTCAGGAAAAGACCAAGTTTAACGGTAAAGAAGTCTTTAAAACGGATAACGAATTCAAAATTGTAACCGGGGATTCCGAGGATGTTTCCCTAGTAATCAAGGGGGCAGACATTTCTCAAGCAGCTGGACTACTTGAGAAATTGAAAGGAAAAGAAGATTCTAAAGCACCTGAAGATCCTAAAGCACCTGAAGATGCAAAAATTAAAGTATCCGATATTGAAGACGCAATAAAGCAAGTAAATACGGCTCGTTCCACGCTGGGTGCTCAGCAAAACCGTCTGGAGCATACGGTAAATAACCTGGGAACTACAACAGAGAACCTGCAAGCCGCAGAATCCCGTATTCGCGATACCGACATGGCCTCCGAAATGGTGAAACTGACGAAAGACAACATACTTTTGCAAGCTTCCCAAGCCATGCTGGCACAAGCGAACCAGCATCCCCAAGGCGTGCTTCAATTGCTTCGCTAATCTACTCATTAAAGATTCTGAACTTATGTTCAGGATCTTTTTTTGCATATACGTCCAACTGGGTGTCATCTCTGGGGTGAAAGTCCGAATGGGGGCTGGAAAGCGCCTCATAGCCAAGAGCAAGGGTCTGGCCGGTTAAATTTCGTGTTACCATTTTTAATATTATTTTTACAAAGTACTTCCATGTTTTCATAGGTGAGAGTATAGGAGTTAACCGCTCCCCGTTTTTTGATAAATAAAACTAATAGGTTTTGTTTGGTGATCACTTTTTGCCGGATATGATAAAGAATCCTGGCGTATATTTCCTCATCTTAGCCCGGAACTGGAAAAACTGCCGAAACACCTAAATAACTAGGGTGAAAAGGTCGATATTAAGTATAAACGTTATATGGGAGGTTATTGTATGCAGATTCAAAATTGTATTGCAGACAATCCAAACCAATTTAGACCCCCGAGGTCTAATTGATTTTCATCAAGGTATTAATTAAGGAAACTGGAGAATGGAAAAATATAAGGAGGACATCATATGAGAATTAATGGTTTTAGTGGTATGGACATTGATTCAATGATAGCAAATTTGATGAAGGCCCACCGCCAGCCGATCAACAGAATGAATCAGAAGAAGACTTTGTATGAGTGGCAGCAGAACAGCTACAGAGAAGTTAATAGTAAATTAGTAGATTTCCGCAATAACAAATTATTATCAAAATATACTTCCAGTTCCTTTAATACTTTGAAGGCTGCGGTATCCGGAAATGCTTCCGCCATTACGGCAAAAGCAACGAGTAAGGCAGCAACCGGCACCATAACCATAGACGTGGAAAGTCTGGCCTCTTCCTCAAGGGTAAAAGGAAAAAACAGTCAATTAGCGGGCAGAGGGGATGAAAAATTGGCTGACCTGGAGGCCGCTGGAGTCCTCAAGTTGGATGGAGAAACCTCTATCAAAATAAACGGGGTGAGCATTGACTTCGATCCGAATACAGACACCTTGAATACTATCGTGCAAAAAATCAACGGGAATAAAGAAGCAGGGGTAACCGCTTTTTATAATCCTGATAACGGACAAATCTCATTAACATCCAAAACAACAGGAACCAAAGAAATTTCACTTGGAGGTTCGCTTCTCACAGGTACAGATAATTTAAATCTGAATGAAAAAATCCAGGGAACTGATGCCAAGGTGGTTATCAATGGAGTTGAGGCAACTTATTCCAGCAACCAGTTCAGCGTCAATGGAATTGAAGTAACCTTGCATGCAGCAACCGGCAATCAGCCAAGCATTGTAAGTACAAGCCTTGATGCGGATCAGATTGTAGAAACCATCAAGTCTTTTATTAATGATTACAACGAAGTACTCAAGTTACTGAATGATAAAGTAATTGAAGAACGTTACCGTAAATTTCCGCCTCTTACTGATGAACAGAAAAAGGATATGAAGGAAGCGGATATCAAGCTGTGGGAAGAAAAAGCCAAAAGCGGTATGCTTAAAGGAGACCCCATTCTTAGAAAAGCCATTTCTGAATTGCGTTCTGCTATGACTACCCCGATATACCTCGGACCCGCTGATGCCACTTCGGAGGAAAAGGCTAAAAACAGCATTACATTAGCCGATATCGGCATTGAAACAGGTAAATGGTTTGAGGGCGGGAAACTGACCCTTAAGAATGAAGCCAAACTGAGAGAGACACTAGAGAAGAATCCCGAAAAGTTAATGGCCTTCTTCACCAATAGACCATCCGGGGACAATCCTCCACAAGAACAGGTGGGGGTTTTTAACAAAATGGTTGACAGTCTAAAAGGGACCTTGAAAGACATCTCGGATAAAGCTGGGACATCCCGCTACAGTACGGATAAAGGCAGTACATTAAAAGATCAAAGTATACTTGGTAAGCAGATAGCTGAGCTGAACAAGAAAATTGATCAGACCAATGCTAAATTAAAATCAATTGAAGACCGGTATTATAGGCAATTTACTGCCATGGAAGTCGCTTTAAACAAGTTGAACTCTCAATCCGGAAGTTTGATGAGCTTTATGTCTAAATAAGGAGTGAACTCCGTTGATCCCTTCTCCCTATCAAAAATACCAACAGACCAAGGCGCAGACAGCTTCGCCGGCTCAGCTACTGCTTATGCTGTACGATGGAGCGATCCGCTTTGTTAAATTGGGTATAGAAGGCATACAAGAACACAATATGGAAAAGACAAATACGAATCTATGCAAAGCACAGTCCATTTTACATGAAATGATTGCCTCCCTGAATTTTAACTACGAGATTTCTAACAACCTGCTGCGAATCTACGAATATATGCTTCATCAGCTCATCCAGTCAAATGTGAACAAATCTGCAAAGCCTGCAGAAGAAGTGCTCTCTCAGTTAATGGAATTAAAGGAAGCCTGGACAGAAGCCGGCAAACAGGCTGCAGGGTCTGTAGCGGGGATATCCCAACATGGATAAGCAGAACTCCCTTTCAACCTTAATTGTCGAGTTAAAGATGCTTACAGAGGGTATGTTGGCCCGTCTAAGCAGAGCAACATATGAGGAACTGGAATCCTTCGTAGAGCAGAGGGGGAGGCTGATTCAGGCGATTCAAGGCCTTCCTGTGGATGAAGCAGAGCGGAAAGCCCATTTACCCACAGTTCAGAACATCCTGTCGTTTGACGGAATTTTTATCCAGCGGATGGAGGATTTAAAGGACGAGGCCACAAACGGGTTAAAGCGGATGAATCAGGCCAAATCACAGAAATCCGCTTATGCTGCGGATTATTCGCCGGAAAGTATTTTATTCGACTACCGGAATTAGGACAAATTTCGACCTTCCTGACATCCAGGAAGGCCTTTCTTTATGCCAGGATCCGGCAAAAAGATCTCCAAAAGTTGTGCACTACTTTATCCACAATTATGTGGATAATGTGTATAACTTTGTTGATAACTAATGAAAATAAGCTTTCATAAATAAAAGGGCCGTGTACAACCATGTGCATAGCAGAATTTTCGCAACATTTGAACAGGCAGAAAAAAACCTTTAAAAACCCCGACAGAATAAGGAAATATCTGGGTTGTATGCGTTGACATCTTCTGAATACAGGTGGTATATTCAAAGTGTAGGCTAGGACTTACATTTATTTGAAGACGAAGGGAATGTATTGCATGCAAGGTAAAGTAAAATGGTTTAATGCAGAGAAAGGGTATGGCTTTATTGAGCGTGAAGATGGAGGAGACGTATTCGTACATTTCTCCGCTATCCAAGGCGAAGGCTTTAAAACCCTAGAAGAAGGACAATCCGTAGAATTTGATATTGTGGAAGGCGCTCGCGGACCACAAGCTGCTAACGTAATCAAATTATAATCATTTGGCCTGTCATAGGCCGCTTGAATAGATGATTCGTGGGCCGGACACCCTGAAGGACAGCTTCAGGGTGTTTTTTTGTGCAATTGTAAATAAAGTGAGATTGATTTTAGTGTTCATACGAATCCTTCTTCTGATATACGCATATAGTTTCTTGTGAGGGATGCCAACACCGAGTATTTATTTTTAACCTTTTTGTTATTTTTGTGAAAAGAGATATGAATGAGACAGATTAAAGGGATTTAACATTGTTTTTTGAACCTGAATTTTTTGAAGATTCAGTCTCATTGTAGTATAATGAAGGCAGAAGGGAGGAGTTACAATGAAGTATAAAATTCGTGGAGTTAACATCGAGCTTACCGAGGCCCTTAAAGATTACGTGGACAAGAAAATCAGTAAGCTGGATAAATATTTTGAAGCCCCCCTTGCCTCGGAGGCCAGCGTGACGCTCAGCGTCATCAAGGACATGCATACGGTTGAGGTTACGATTCCGATTTCCGGTGCCCTGCTCCGTGCAGAGGTAAAAAACGACGATATGTATGCCTCGATTGATCTGGTGGTGGATAAGCTCGAAAGGCAAATCCGCAAGTACAAAACGAAAATGAACCGGAGGATCCGTCAAGAAGGCGGTAAGCGGGATCTCTTCGTAATGGAACCGAGCAGTGTTGCTAACACCGTGGAGGAAGAAGAATACGAACTCGTAAGAACCAAACGGTTTACTCTAAAGCCAATGGACGTCGAGGAAGCGATCCTTCAAATGAACATGGTCGGACATAATTTTTTCGTATTTGCCAATATGGACACTGATCAGGTGAATGTGGTCTACAAACGTGAAGACGGCAGATATGGTCTGATTGAACCCGCGATTTAAACGAATTCCCTTCCCATCCAATAATGAAAACACAGGCTTGATCCTGCCCGGGATCAGGCCTTTTATATGTGTTTGCCCGCCTAGCGAAGCTAGGCGCAACTAGCCGGTACCTGAACTGCCTGGATGTGATCTGGGAGAGGAAATTTGCTGAAATCGTGATACGGGTGGATACGCAGGGCTCTTCTCATTTATTGAAAAAAGTTATTTTACAAAATTATATGGATTCAACTAACGATACCCCATTGATTATTTCATTTTTGATAATATGATCTATCCAGAATGATATACATAAATATATAATGTAGTCTATCTAGGATGGTATACAGATCTATGTAGATCAGAAAATCTAAAAAATAAGAACAGTTCCCAGGATGAGAGAAAGTTATGAAAAAAAGTTTATCAATAATTGTTTCCAGTGCTATGGCATTATCTATGTTTTCTTCCGTAGCGTTTGGTGCGAACATTGATGATTTCAAAGATTTAAGTGGTTTGAGTGCAAAAGACAAAGCAAAATTTGAATAAATGATTAATAGAGGCATTTTACATGGTCTTTCAGCCGACTATTTTGGTCTTTAAGAACTTACTAACCGTGCACAATTCGCAAGGGTTGCCGCTGACGTATTTGGCCTGAAAGTCGATACTTCTCTTACCCAATCCAGCTTCTCTGATGTGAGCAAGGATGATCCGGCTAATGGATATGCGCTTCCTTACATTGAAGCTGCTAAAGAAAATAACATCGTATCAGGTTATGAAGATGGGACTTATCGTCCAGCCAATGCCCTGACCAAAATTGATCGTGGAATAATGGCAAATGATTCCGACGGCAGATTCAATAGTACTGAACAGGTTAACCGTTACATGCTGGTACTTAGCACTTACAATGTGATGGTATCCGTTTCTTCCGTAAAAGCTATAGACGCAAATAAAGTAGAAGTTAAATTTACTAACGCAGTTAGGACGGAGTAAATGTTGAACTTAAAAAAAACGATAATACTGTGTGGGTACCAACATTTACTCAAAAGGCCGTATAGGCAAATGACAGGAAATCTGTAATTCTGGAAACCTCTAAGCCAATTCATGCAGGTGATTACGAGGTTCAATTACAGGATTATCTGAAGAGGCTATTAAAGTTCCTGTAAAAATTGAAGCTTGAAGTTGCGAAGTCTATCAAAGTTACAAGAAATATGATTTCAAAGCAAGATGGTAATTTACCCTTTGAGATTCTTGACCAATATGGAAAAGAAATGAACAGTGATGATTATAAACTAGCTGCTTATGCATGTATGATCGTACCCAAAATCTATCCTATTAGCGCAGAGATCGTTAATTCAAACAATCCGCAAATTGAATACAATCATTTTTTCTATAATTAAAGATTCCTTTTAACTGAATGTAAAGCCGATTTTAACGGTTCCTTGCGATTTCATTATGGAAATAAGTCTTGCTGCTGTTTACAAGAAAAATGAAACAAAACGGGGAGTCCTCACGTATATAATAGGATGAATGAATCAATTTTATAATTTAGATTTCCATCCGAACGGGTATAAGATATAGATAAACCTGAACCGTATTTATCTATATCTTCTCGATTAAATGCTCACCAGTTGTATTATGAAATTGATTCTGGATTACAGTGTTAATTTCAGGCAAGTTTTGTTGCGGCTTGTCCTGCAAACTGATACAATTTAAGGCAAACTGACTGTGAGGAAAGGGGTTCACCGATGCTAGGATTGGTTAAAAAGATATTTGGTGATTCCAACGAGCGTGAACTGAAGCGATACTGGAAAGTCGTGGAAGAGATCAACAAATTGGAGCCTATCATAGAGGCTTTATCTGATGAAGAGCTAAAAGGCAAAACGGCCGAGTTCCGCGCTAAGCTGGACGAAGGCGTAGACATTGATACACTGCTTCCTGAGGCCTTTGCCGTGGTAAGGGAAGCTTCCAAACGCGTTCTGGGGAAACGGCATTATGATGTGCAATTGATTGGTGCAATGGTTCTGCATGACGGAAATATTGCGGAAATGAGAACCGGGGAAGGGAAGACGCTGGTCGCCACTTTGGCGGTTTATTTAAATGCCCTTCTCGGCAAAGGGGTACACGTAGTTACCGTCAATGACTATCTGGCCCAGCGGGACAGTGCGGAGATGGGACAGATTTATGAGTTCCTCGGCATGACGGTGGGTGTGAATCTGCATGACCTTTCCCATGAAGAAAAACAGCAGGCATATGCATGTGATATTACCTACGGGACCAACAACGAATTCGGATTTGATTACCTCCGGGACAATATGGTGCTTTATAAAGAGCAGATGGTACAGCGTCCGCTCTATTTTGCCGTTATTGACGAAGTGGACTCTATTCTGGTCGATGAAGCGAGAACTCCGCTGATCATCTCCGGACAAGCAGCCAAATCCACGGATATGTATTATGCTGCCGACCGGTTCGTCAGCAAGCTGAAGGAAGAGGAAGACTACACGGTGGACATTAAAGTCAAATCCGTTGCGCTTACCGAAGCCGGTGTGGAAAAAGCGGAACGGGCTTTTGGCGTAGAGAATTTGTTTGACCATCAGAATATCACCTTAAATCATCACGTCACCCAAGCGTTGAAGGCACATGCCATTATGAAGCGCGACGTAGATTACGTTGTACAGGACGGAGAAGTCCTTATCGTTGATGAGTTTACGGGACGCATTATGACCGGACGACGCTATAGTGACGGCCTTCATCAGGCGATTGAAGCCAAGGAACAGCTGGAAGTTCAGAATGAGAGCATGACCCTGGCGACCATCACGTTCCAGAACTACTTCCGGATGTACCGCAAGCTTTCCGGCATGACTGGTACTGCGAAAACGGAAGAAGAGGAGTTCAGGAAAATTTACGGATTGGATGTAATTGTGGTGCCTACTAACCGCCCTATGATCCGTAAAGACCATCCGGACGTAGTCTATAAAACGGAGAAGGCCAAATTCCTGGCGGTGGTGGAAGAGATCATGAAGCGCCACAAAAATAACCAGCCGGTTCTGGTGGGTACGGTTTCCATTGAAAACTCCGAGCTGTTGTCCGAGCTTCTGAAGCGCAAAGGAGTTCCGCATAAAGTATTGAATGCGAAGCATCATGCCCAGGAGGCGGAGATTGTATCACGGGCAGGCGAGCCGGGTGCCGTAACAATTGCCACCAACATGGCGGGACGCGGTACGGATATTGTGTTGGGTGAAGGTGTAGCTGATATAGGCGGACTGCATATTATAGGTACAGAACGGCATGAAAGCCGCCGGATTGATAACCAGCTGCGGGGACGTGCCGGGCGCCAGGGTGACCCTGGGTCTACACAATTCTACCTGTCCCTTGGAGACGAGTTGATGAAGCGGTTCGGTGCGGAGAACATCATGAATATGATGGACCGTCTTGGCATGGAAGAAGACCAGCCGATTGAAAGCCGGCTGATTACCCGCGCGGTAGAATCTGCACAGAAAAGGGTAGAAGGCAACAACTTCGATGTACGGAAAGTCGTTCTCCAGTATGACGATGTTATGAACCAACAGCGTGAGATCATTTATAAACAACGCCTTGAAGTATTGGAATCTGATAATATCCGCGAGATTGTGGAAGGAATGTTGAATTCCGTAATTGAAAGGGTAGTTGAATCCCATACTAACGAAGATATTCCGGAAGAATGGGATCTTGGAGCCGTTGCTGATTTTGTAAACAAGACATTCTTCTCGGATGAGGATGAGCAGATATCGTCCGAAGATATATGGGGCAAAGAAAAAGAAGAGATCATAGAGTATCTGCAAGAGCTTATCGCTCAAAAATACGACCGCAGGGAAGAAGAGATCGGTACTGAATTCATGCGCGAGTTCGAGAAAGTGGTTGTGCTTCGCGCGGTAGACAGCAAATGGATGGACCATATTGATGCCATGGACCAGCTGCGCCAAGGGATTCATCTTCGCGCTTACGGCGGAACAGACCCTCTTCGTGAATATCAATTCGAAGGCTTCGAGATGTTCGAGGAGATGATTAACAGCATCCAGGAAGAAGTGGCCATGTACATTATGAAGGCTCACGTGGAAAGCAATCTGGAACGGCAAGAAGTGGCTAAAGGACAGGCGGTGGACACCAAAGCCGAGGAGGGCGGCAAAAAGCCGGTCGTCCGGGAAGAACGCATAGGACGTAACGATCCTTGCCCATGCGGCAGCGGTAAGAAATTCAAAAACTGCCACGGGAAATAATATAATACGAATCTATTTAAGCCAGGGTGGGGTGTGATAAAACATGCTGGAACCAGATGTAAAGCACGATCTGCGGGAAACCGCAAAAAGACTAACTCAACTTAGGGGGTCTCTTTGACTTAGACCGGAAGCTTGAGGAAATCGAAGATTATGAAGTGAAAATGGCGGCTCCGGATTTCTGGGATGATCAAGAGAAAGCCCAGAAGACCATAGCCGAACTCAATGCCATCAAGGGCAGCGTTGAACAATTTCAGGCTTTGTCCAGCGAGTTTGGGGATATCGAAGTGATGGCCCAGCTTGCAGAGGAAGAAGATGACGAGAGCCTGGCTGCGGAAGTTGCGGAAAGCATCAAAGGCATTGTAGGCAAACTTGAAGGCTTTGAACTACAGCTGCTGCTCAGCCAGCCTTATGACCGGTTAAATGCCATTCTGGAGCTTCATCCGGGGGCAGGAGGTACGGAGTCCCAGGATTGGGCCGAAATGCTGCTTCGCATGTATCGGAGATGGGCTGAGAAACACGACTTTAAGGTAGAAGTACTGGATTATCTTCCAGGTGATGAAGCCGGGGTCAAAAGTGTGACGCTCCTGATCAAAGGCTACAATGCTTACGGATATTTAAAAGCAGAGAAGGGAGTACACCGGCTTGTCCGGATTTCCCCGTTTGATGCTTCCGGCCGCAGACATACTTCTTTCGTATCCTGCGATGTAGTTCCGGAAATCGATGACGATGTGGATGTGGAAATTCGTTCCGAAGATTTAAAAATTGACACTTACCGGGCAAGTGGAGCAGGCGGCCAGCATATTAATACTACAGACTCGGCTGTCCGGATTACCCATATACCTACGGGGATTGTGGTAACCTGCCAGACGGAACGTTCCCAGATCAAGAACCGGGAAAGAGCCATGAAGCTCCTTCGTTCCAAGTTATATGAGAAGAAAATTGAGGAACAGGAAAAACACCTGGCGGAAATCCGCGGAGAACAATCTGACATTGCCTGGGGCAGCCAAATTCGTTCCTACGTATTTCATCCTTACAGTATGGTTAAGGATCACAGGACGTCTGCAGAGACAGGTAATGCGGGGGCTGTCATGGATGGGGATCTCGATATGTTCATTGATGCCTATCTGCGTCAGCAGATTAACCAAGGTGAAGTTAAATAATTGGGTGCTTTAGAAATCCTACACAGCTGTGTAGGATTTTTGCCACCTTCATCCTTGTAGATTGGAGTGAATCTTTTGGTAAAATCAACAGCTGTATTTTCCCGGAAAAAACGGGTGGGACCTAACCTGGTTATGGAATACATACTATTGTTTATCGGCTCTTTTATTATGGCATGCAGCTTTAATTTGTTTCTCCTTCCTAACCAGATTGCCTCGGGAGGGGTATCCGGGATTTCCGTCGTCCTGCAATCATTCGGTATTGAGCCGGCCTTTACCCAGTGGATGTTCAATATCCCTCTTTATATTTTGGGAGTCTGGCTTTTAGGCAAACAACTGGGAATCAAGGCCGCTGTAGGTTCACTCATCTTTCCGTTCTTCGTCTTTCTCAGCAGCCATTTCCCCCCTCTTACAGATAATACACTTTTGGCGAGCATATATGGTGGAATGGGAGTCGGTCTCGGCCTCGGCCTCGTTTTCCTTGGAAGAGGCTCAACAGGGGGACTGGCGTTAGCCGCGCAAATTATCCATAAATATACAGGGATCACCCTCGGCATTGCGGTGGCCATTATGGATGGTCTTGTTATTGTGTCGGCGGGCTTCGTGTTTACTCCGGAAAAGGCTCTATTTGCTCTGATTGGTTTGTTTGTCACCAGTAAAACCATTGATATTATTCAGACAGGATTCAGCAATACCAAAGTGGCCTATATCATTTCACAGGAGACGGAGAAGCTGAAGGAGGCAATCCTGTTTGACCTGGACCGAGGACTGACTTCATTAAGCGGCTGCGGGGGATATACGGGTGATCCGAGGACGCTTCTCATGGTGGTTATCAACCAAAGCGACGTACCGAAGCTAAAATCAGCAGTGAAAGCAATCGACCCTAATGCGTTTATTATTTTGACGGAAGCCAGCGAGGTATTGGGAGAGGGATTTAAACAACACTCTTAATCCGTTCATCAAGTCGGTCCGGATTTATCAATATTTTGTACTGCGTCCTGATGGAAATCCAGTTTTGAAATTGATTTATTGGCCATTGTTTAATAAGGTCCTTAACCAAATCGGTTAAGGGCCTTTTTTTGATTTTTATGCAGATCTTTATAAAATAGATTGAATTTTTATTACCTTTATATGTATAATAATACATAATTTCTTATGGATGGTTGGGAGGGAAGTGCCGGTGACTGTTTGGAGCAGGGAAAAAGTAAAAGCGGCAATTGTGGGATCGACAGGATATGGAGGAGTTGAATTAATACGTCTGCTGCAAGCGCACCCGCTGGTGGAAATTACATCCGTCGTTTCCTTCTCCAGCAGCGGTCAATTATTAACCGAGGGATTTCCTCATTTAACCAATGTTCTTAACAGGGTATTGGATGAGGTGGATGTCCCCCTTCTTGCAAGTAAAGCGGATGTTGTATTTTTGGCAACCCCTTCAGGGGTTAGTGCTAAGCTGGTGCCTTCCTTTGTAGATGCCGGCATGAGAGTGATTGACTTATCCGGGGATTTCAGGCTTATTACTCAGGAACTTTATAGAGAATGGTATAACAAGGAACCTGCTCCCGCCGATTATTTAAGCCGGACGGTATACGGACTGACGGAAGTATTTGGTGAAGAGGTGAAAGGGGCATCCTTTATCTCGAATCCCGGTTGTTATCCGACTGCCGCCGCATTGGGACTGGTTCCGGCGGTTCAAGAGGGATGGATTGAGCCGTCTTCCCTGATTATAGATGCCAAAACCGAAATATCCGGAGCAGGAAGAGGGCTCGGCCTCCAGGTGCATTATGCGGAAGCCAATGAAAATTTCTCAGCCTACAAAGTAAACCGCCATCAGCACATTCCGGAGATTGAACAGACACTTTCCCGGGTGTTGGGGCAGGGAGTCACCGTCACCTTTACTACTCATCTGGTGCCTATGACGCGGGGAATTATGGCAACTATGTACGGTACACTTCTCGGGGATAAGAGCGATCAGGATTTTATTGACTTGTATCAGTCTTATTATGAAGGGCGGCCGTTTATACGGATCCGGCCGCAGGGGAAATGGCCCGCCACGAAAGAAGTATCGGGTTCCAATTATTGTGACATTGGATTCTCGGTAGATCGGCGGACGGGGAGAGTTACGATTATTTCCGTGATTGATAACGTGGTGAAAGGAGCAGCCGGCCAGGCCATCCAGAATCTGAACGTATCCATGGGATGGGACGAAACAACCGGACTGTTGTTTGCGCCTATATATCCGTAAAGGGCACGTAAAGGACAATAAAGAAAAACAGGCCACTAAATATAGAGAAAAGCAAGGACAGTGAGGGGAACAGATGCAGACGAAACAAGCTGGCTTTACAGAAGTTGCCGGGGGGACGATAACCACCCCGAAGGGTTTTACTGCCGCAGGTTTGCACTGCGGGCTCAAACAGGCCGGCCGACCCGATCTCGGCGCGATCGTCTGTGAGGTGCCGGCCGCAGCGGCTGCGGTATACACGCAGAACGCTTTCCAAGCGGCACCTCTGCACGTGACGCGGGACAGCCTCGCGTCCGGCGGCAAGCTTCAGGCGTTGCTGGTGAACAGCGGCAATGCCAATGCCTGCATCGGCCGTCAGGGACTGGCCGATGCGTATGAGATGCGCTCCGCTATGGCGGAAGCGCTTGGAGTGCCCGCGGCGCTCGTCGGCGTCGCGAGTACGGGCATCATCGGCGAGCTTCTGCCGATGGAGAAGGTGCGCGGCGGCATAGCCCGAATGCCGCGGCAGTTGTCGGCGGACGGCTGCGACTTCAGCCAGGCCATCCTGACGACGGATCTGGTACAGAAGTCCGTCTGCGTCCGCCTGGAGATTGCCGGCAAGACTGTACATATCGCCGGGACAGCTAAGGGCTCCGGGATGATCCATCCGAACATGGCGACTATGCTCGGATTTATCACCACCGACGCCCGTATCGGCTCAGGGCAGCTTCAATCGCTGCTGGGGCAAACTACCGATTCCACCTTCAATATGATCACGGTGGATGGGGATACCAGTACGAACGATATGGTCGTCGTACTGGCAAGCGGATTGGCGGGTCATGACCCTCTGCATCCGGGACATAGTGACTGGTCTGTGTTTGCTGAAGCATTCTGTTATGTGGCCCAATATTTGGCCAAAGCGATTGCCCGGGACGGGGAAGGAGCTGCCAAGCTGATCGGGGTGAATGTACGGGGAGCTTTAAGCAACCGTTCAGCGGGCATCATAGCCAAAACGGTGGTGGGTTCCAGTCTTGTAAAGACGGCCTGCTACGGGGCTGATGCCAACTGGGGGCGCATTATAGCGGCGGTGGGGCGCTCCGGTGAACCGGTAGCTGCCGATTTTGTGGATATCCATATCGGGGAGATCCCGGTACTAATAAAGTCGGCTCCTGTTGAAGTGGATGAAGAGAAAGCCACTCTATACTTGAAGGGAGAAGAAGTGGCGATTTACATCGATTTGCACCAGGGTGCAGGATCGGCAACCGCCTGGGGCTGTGATTTAACTTATGATTATGTACGGATTAATGCGTCATATCGGACTTGAATATACAGTTCATCAAATGATAGAAGATCAATTGTGAAAGGGGGAGAGGGAAAGAAGATGGAAACGGGGAGCTTTGTGATCAAATGCGGAGGCAGTACACTGGCGTCTCTATCAGGCAGCTTTTATGCGGAGCTTCGGGAGCTGCAGCAACATGGACACACTCCCGTGATTGTTCATGGCGGTGGCCCTGCCATATCCGAAACCTTGGATCGGCTTGCGATTGCAACCGAGTTTGTGGAAGGGTTCCGGAAAACAACCGAGGAAGTGCTTGATGTTGTGGAGATGGTATTAGCCGGACAGATGAATAAACAGATCGTCCGAAGCCTGCAAAGAAACGGGGCGAAAGCCGTAGGCTTATCCGGTACGGACGGATTCCTGCTGGAGGCGGAACCGGTCGACAATCATGAGCAGGTTGGTTTGGTCGGTCGGGTTACCCGGGTAAACCGGGAATTGATCACCGGTCTGATCGGCCTTGGCTATATTCCAGTATTGGCGCCGATAGGTACTCATCCCCAAACCGGACAGCGCTACAACATTAATACCGATACGGCAGCAGGTGCGGTTGTATCCCAGACGGGTGCCGGGTGCCTGATTGTGGTGACTGATGTACCGGGGATAAAAACAACCGTCCAGGGCCGCCCCGCTATTCTTCCTTCAGTTACGGTTACGGAAATCGTTGAAATGATAGGCAGCGGGGAAATTTACGGAGGAATGATTCCAAAAGTAAAAGCTGCTGTAGAGTGCATTCAGGGGGAAGTACGGGAAGTCGTCATTATTCAAGGGTCCGAACCGGGATTGTTAACCCGGGCGCTTAACGGAGAAGAAGTTGGAACCCGTATCGTAAAAGGGTAAAACGGCTGACCGTTGTACAGTTTTATATACAAATGGGAGAAGGGGTTGGGCTTATGGTTAAAGAAACAGCAGATGCCCTGTTCCCTACCTATGCAAGATTTCCGATAACCTTGGTAAAGGGAAAAGGTAGCAGGGTATGGGATGATCAGGGAAAGGAATATGTGGACTTCATGTGCGGACTCGCCGTGACCAATCTGGGGCATGCTCCGGAACGGGTAAAGGAACAGCTCGAACATCAACTGGATGAACTTTGGCATGTCAGCAACCTGTTTCATATCCCGGGACAGGAAAGACTGGCAGATAAACTCTGCAGTATCAGCGGATTGGACCGTGTCTTTTTTTGTTCCACGGGGGCAGAGGCCAATGAAGCGGCTATCAAACTTGCCCGCCGTTATTCACGGGTTGTCAAAGGAACGGATCGCTATGAGATCATAACCTTCAAGCAATCCTTTCACGGGCGGACGATGATAACCCTGACAGCAACAGGACAAGAGAAGGTTCAGATGGGGTTCGATCCGCTTCCTCCCGGTTTTGTTTATGCGGATTATAACGATATGGACTCTGTCCGTTCTCTGATCGGAAATCAGACCTGTGCCGTTATGCTGGAGATGGTTCAGGGAGAGGGGGGCATGCTTCCTGCAGAAGCTTCATTTGTCCGGGAGCTTGCCGGGCTATGTAAGGAACGGGACTTGCTTCTGATTGTAGATGAAATTCAGACCGGTATGGGACGGACGGGTTCCTGGTTCGCATTCCAGCATTACGGGATTAAGCCCGATATCATCACACTGGCCAAAGGTCTTGGCTCCGGTTTCCCCATTGGCGCTATGCTGGGTAAGGAAAAATTAGCCGAGGGCTTCACGGCGGGCAGTCACGGCTCGACTTTTGGAGGAACCCCCATTGCAATGGCTGCAGGGGCCGCTACGGTGGATGTTCTCGAAAAAGAGAAACTTCCTGAACGGGCGGCACAGCTCGGCGGCGCTATATTGGAGAAGCTGAATGAGGAATTAGGCTGTCTTCCTTTTATTAAGGACATCCGCGGGAAAGGTCTTTTGATCGGCATAGAATGTGCGGAGCCTGTTGCGGATATTTTACAAAACATTCATGAGCAAGGTGTGCTGGTTGTTTCCGCAGGCCCTAATGTTATCAGGCTGGTCCCCAGTCTGAATATTCCGGAAGAGGATGTTATACAGGCTCTTTCCATTATCTGCAAAGCCATACAAGAGAAAGCCGCAGTACACAGCGGATTGGTATAAAAGAAAGGGTGGATGAGTATGACACTGATAACTTCAAATGAACCTGCCGTACAGCTTAAAGGCAGGGATTTTCTCAGCCTGAGTGATTACTCTCCGGAAGAACTGCACTATCTCTTGCACCTCGCCAAAGATTTAAAGCAAAAACAAAAATCCGGGATTCCCCATCAAAAATTGCTTGGAAAATCCCTCGGCATGATTTTTGAGAAATCCTCCACCCGGACTCGCGTCTCGTTTGAAGTAGGCATGTTTCAGCTTGGGGGCCAGGCGCTTTTTTTAAGTAAAAATGACATTCAGCTCGGGCGCGGAGAAACTATCCATGATACCGCCCAAACATTATCCCGCTATATAGACGGCATTATGATCCGTACCTTCGAACATTCGAAGGTGATTGATCTGGCCCGCGGTGCGACAATTCCTGTAATCAACGGATTAACGGACTCCTCCCATCCTTGCCAGGCTTTGACGGATTATATGACGGTACTGGAACATAAAGGAAAATTGGCCGGCCTGAAAATTGCTTATATTGGGGATGGAAACAATATGGTACATTCTCTTCTTATCGGAGCGGCCAAATTCAGCATGCAGGCGGCCGTAGCTTCTCCGGAGGGCTATATGCCGGATAAACAGGTTATCCAGACGGCCAAAGAAGTAGCTTCACAAACCGGCGGTAGTATTCTGATCACACAGGAACCGAAAGAGGCCATTGCCGAAGCAGACATTGTATATACCGATGTATGGGCGAGCATGGGATTTGAAGAGGAGCAGGCAGCCAGAGAACGGGCTTTTGTGAATTATCAGGTAAATGAGGAGCTTGTTCAGTTCGCTAAGCCGGATTATTTATTCATGCACTGTTTACCGGCCCACCGTGGAGAAGAAGTAAGTGCGGAAATAATTGACGGCAAACATTCCATCGTGTTTGACCAGGCGGAAAAACGCCTGCATGCGCAAAAGGCCGTCATGCTGGCGTTAATGGGATAATTAATAAGGTAGGGAGAGAAACAAAATGGCAAAAGAAAAGATTATTCTCGCTTATTCCGGGGGATTGGATACATCCGTGGCCATTAAATGGCTTCAGGATAATTATGGCTACGATGTTGTGGCTGTAGCTATTGATGTGGGGGAAGGTAAAGATCTGGATTTCGTTAAGGCCAAAGCCCTGCAGGTAGGAGCTGTTGAATCCTATGTAGTAGATGCCAAAGAGCGTTTTGCTGATGAGTTTGTGCTCCCTGTGATCAAAGCGAATGCCATGTACGAAAATAAATATCCGCTTGTTTCGGCATTATCCCGGCCTCTTATTTCCCGGGTTCTGGTGGAAATGGCGGAAAAGACGGGAGCAACGGCGATAGCTCATGGTTGTACGGGAAAAGGCAATGATCAGGTGCGTTTTGAAGTGTCCATTGCCGCTTTGAATCCCGTATTGAAAGTGGTGGCTCCTGTCCGGGAATGGGGCTGGTCCAGGGATGAGGAGATCGAATATGCCAAGAAAAACAGCATTCCGATTCCCATCAATCTGGATAACCCCTATAGTATCGATCAAAATCTATGGGGAAGAGCCTGCGAATGCGGGGTCCTGGAAGACCCGTGGGCAGAACCTCCTGAAGGTGCCTATGATCTCACCTCCAATATTCTTGATACACCGGATATCCCGGAAGAAATAGAACTTACATTCGAGCAAGGGGTACCCATAGCCCTGAACGGGATACACAAGCCTTTGTACGAACTGATTTTGGAATTGAACGGCCTTGCAGGAAAACACGGCATTGGACGAATTGACCATGTTGAGAATCGTCTGGTGGGTATTAAATCAAGGGAAGTGTATGAGACACCGGCTGCGGTTGTGATCATGAACGCCCACAGGGAACTGGAGCATCTGACGCTGCCCCGTGAAGTAGCCCATTTCAAGCCGGTTCTGGAGCATAAACTGGCGAACCTGATTTATGAAGGACTCTGGTTCTCTCCGATCCGGGATGCGGTAATGGCCTTTATCGATGAAACCCAAAAAACGGTATCCGGTGTAGTTAGAGTGAAGCTGTTTAAAGGCCAGGCCGTCGTAGTCGGGCGCAAGTCCGAGCATTCCTTGTATGATCTGGAGTTGGCCACATATAATGCGGATGATAAATTTGAACATCAGTCCGCAATCGGGTTTATCCGGTTGTACGGACTTCCTACGCAAGTGTATGCCAAAGTGAATAAAGCCAAACAGCCGGCCGAGGCCGAAGTGAAGGGTTAGTCCGTTTTAGAACCCGGGGGGGTGGTAACCTGCGGGTTCTCTTTAAGTATTAGGGAAGAGTTCTTGGCTTATAGAAATGGAGTGAGACCTATGTCCAAACTATGGGGAGGACGTTTTACCAAACAAACCAACCAGCTTGTGGAAGAATATACGGCTTCCATCGGCTTCGATCAGGAATTGGCGGAGGAAGACATTCAGGGCAGCCTGGCCCATGTTACCATGCTGGGAAATTGCGGGATTTTGCCGCAAGAGGATGTGAAAGTGATCAAAGAAGGGCTGAATAAGGTGCTGGGCAAAATCAGGGAAGGCAGCCTGGTTTACTCGGTCAGTGATGAAGACATTCATATGAATATTGAAAAAGAACTTATCGAGATTGTGGGCCCTGTCGGAGGAAAGCTGCATACGGGAAGGAGCCGCAATGATCAGGTAGCTACCGATATGCACCTGTACTTGCGGAAGAGGGTTGTGGAGATTGTGGGATTGCTTGAACATCTGCAGGACTCCCTTATCCGTAAGGCAAAAGAGTATTCGGATACAATATTACCCGGATATACACATCTTCAGCGTGCCCAGCCCATCCTGTTCGCCCATCATCTTATGGCGTATGTATCCATGTTCCAGCGGGATATTGAGCGTCTGACCGACAGTTTTAAACGCATCAACCTTCTTCCTCTTGGAACCGGGGCGCTTGCCGGGACTACGTTTCCGATCAACCGTCATGAAGTTGCTGAACTGCTGGGTTTTGACGGTGTATATGAAAACAGTCTGGATGCTGTTAGTGACCGGGATTTTATTGTGGAATTCCTGGCAGGTGCCTCGCTCATTATGACACATCTGTCACGTTTTTGTGAGGAGCTTGTCTTATGGTCAAGCACGGAATTCCGCTTTATCGAACTGGACGATGCATTCTGTACCGGCAGTTCCATCATGCCCCAGAAGAAAAATCCGGATGTGGCGGAACTGGTCAGGGGGAAGACAGGCCGGGTATACGGCCATCTGATTTCATTGCTGACTGTGCTCAAAGCACTGCCCCTTGCTTACAATAAAGATATGCAGGAAGACAAGGAAGGCATGTTTGATACTGTTCGCACGCTGGAAGGCGCTTTGAAGTTGTTTGCACCGATGGTAGCTACAATGATAGTCAATGAGAAGCGGATGAGGCAGGCGGTGGAACAGGACTTCTCCAATGCTACCGATATAGCTGATTATTTAGTGGGAAAAGGTGTCCCTTTCCGTCAGGCACACGAAATTATTGGGCGGACCGTACTTTATTGTATTCAAAACGGCAAGTATTTGCTTGATCTCGAACTGAACGAATTTAAGCAATTTTCCGAGTGGTTTGATGAAAGCATCTATACAATCCTTCAGCCGGAACAAGTAGTAAACGCCCGTGACGTATATGGGGGAACTGCCCAAGTTCAGGTGATGAATGCCATTTCGAGAGCGGAAAAGAAACTTGTGGAGACCCGGAATTGGGTGGAACAGCATCGGCAGGTGTAACTTTTTTGTAATTATTTTTTGGGATCCCCCCGAAAAAACAAAAAGTCCGTCGAACTTTATTCGATAAGGGACGTTCAATCAGCGGTATGGTTCTGATTGAACGCCCATCTGAAAAAGGCACGATTTTACGCGGAAATGGCGAAAAAGTACGGCCTTTTTTCTGTTGTACATTTTTCAATTATCCGGATACACGGGACCTTTAATGCCGTCTTCTACAAAAGGCCTTTCAGGAGAACTTTCGTCGGAAGATCCGGACGGCTTTTTTTCCTGATTCGATGAAATGATTGTAGGCTGGGGACTGTACCGATCCCGGGATATTTTTTCAGTCGCTATCACTTTCCCGTCCTGTTTTTTATACCGGTAGGTCTCTACAATGTAACCCGGCCTGCCGGATTGGATTGTTTTCTGCTGCCCGTCTTTGAGAGCAGGATTATGCACATATTTGATTGTTGGAGGCAGAGTTTCCACCGTTTTGGAGATAATGTCATAGGAAATATTGGGTGGTATCTTTCCAAATAGTTTGACTGTAAGGCCGTTCGTACTGGTTTGAGTGATAATGAGCAGATGGGATCCCGTATTGTTTCGGAATTTAAAATTGATATGGCCGGACGAGAAAGTGGCATCCTGCCCCAATGGGGCATAGCTGATAGGAAGAGAGTGGTTGCGACGCTCAACCACTTCCAATCCGGTCCGCAAAATGGCATTGTACAAGGTAGTCGATACCTGGCAGATCCCTCCGCCAACCCCTGGAACAAGTTTTCCGTTTACAATAACTGGGGCTTCTTTAAATCCGTATTGTTTTTCGGCCAGTTCAATCATTTTTGCATAATCGAATACTTCTCCGGGTTTTAGAAGCTGCTCATTCAGGACAGAAGCCGTGGAACGGACATTATGCAGCCGTCCTTCAGCCTGATCATTGAACGTAGTGCTGTATTCCATAATCTTGCGCTCAATCCCTTGATTTTTCAGGGTGGCTATGGTAGTTTCCGGCTGTTTATCGTAAACAGGAAGCCGGATGTGAATCGGTTTCTGCTCTGCGGATAAGCCTCCTAAAGCAGGTAACTGATTACGTATTTCTTCATAGAGGATATCCATTTGGATTCGGGGAACAGATTTTCCTTCTTCATATCGGATCAGATCGTCAGGTGTGACCAATCTTTTAGCAGAAACAGGCTGGGAATCGTATAATGATTTCTAGACAATTCGAACCGATTGTTCCATTGTTTCTTTCTTTAGAGAAATGTATACAGGAAGATCGGCATAACGGTAATGGAGTTTAGCTTTTGTTCTTTGAAAAATAGATTCTTGAGATAGTTGTGCAATCATGGTTTTAACAGAGGTATCGTCAATGGTGAGGCCTAGTTTGTTGAGAGTGAGTTCGGCTGAATGGACATCAGGACGTGCTGATTGCAGGGAAATGGTTTGGTTTTGCAGAATTTGCAGCTGTCCGTCCCACTTTTGTGCAAAGGCAGAAACAGACATTCCGCCCACTTTCATGCCGGAGACGATTAGGCCATGAGGGACTGAGGGCTTAAGTCCCCACAGAAGAAGCAGTCCGATCAAAATAGCAGCAGCAGTTAAGACGGAAACCGCCACTATAAGGACAGGTTTGCAGCAGATCTTCAAGGCCAAAAACTCCTTTTTTTCAAAAATGAAAGCATGCAAAAGTACACCCGTTCAAATAAAAAGATGATTCTTTTTAATAGGTTGATGAATCAATTTCATAACTTAGATTTTCATCCGAACGGGTACAAGATATAGTTAAATCTGGACCGTATTTATCTATATCTTCTTTATTAAGCGCTCACCAGTTGTATGATGAAATTAATTCTGATAGCTATTTTTTATAGCTCAAAAGTTGCGTGCCTGTACTAAAAAGTGTATCCTTGACCATGACCAATTATTACTATAAATATTTCGTCTGAAAAGTAAGAAAAAGATGATATAATGGGAAAAGGTGTTGAATTTACTAGCTTTTCTAGTGAGAGTTAGTAGTTTTGTCGAATACTAGAAGCTATCAGAATGAACGGGATGTGATTGAATTTGATCGAAATGCAGGATGTATGGAAGACGTATCCCAATGGTACTCATGCCCTGAAAGACATTAGCATCAAGGTAGACCAAAATGAGTTTGTCTATTTGGTGGGGCCGTCCGGTGCGGGGAAATCCACTTTTATGAAGTTGATATATAGAGAAGAACGTCCTACTAAAGGACATATTTTTGTAAATGGTTTTAATATTGAGAAGCTAAAACAAAGGAAAATCCCATATGTACGTCGAAATATAGGAGTAATCTTTCAGGATTTTCGACTTTTGCCTCAATTAACTGTGTTTGAAAATGTCGCATTTGCAATGGAAGTTATTGAAGCTCCCAAGAGGTTAATTAAGAAGAGAACCATGGAAGTACTGGGGTTAGTCAAACTGAAGGACAAGGGGGATTCACTGCCTTCCCAGCTGTCAGGAGGGGAGCAGCAGCGGGTCGCTATTGCCCGGGCAATAGTCAATAATCCGGCCGTTATTATTGCCGATGAACCGACAGGAAACCTCGACCCTGATACTTCTTGGGGAATTATGAAGCTTCTTGAGGAAATTAATTTCCGGGGCACGACCATTGTAATGGCCACGCACAACAGAGAAATCGTCAACACGATGCGCAAGCGAGTAGTCGCAATCGAAGACGGGGTTATTGCCCGTGACGAGTTGCGGGGGGAATATGGCTATGAAGACTAGAACGATGGCAAGACATCTTAGAGAAGGGCTCAAAAGTGTAATCCGTAACGGCTGGATGACCTTCGCCTCTATCAGTTCCATTTGTATCTCATTGTTTATTCTGGGAATGTTTCTGCTGCTAACACTGAATGTGAATCATATAACCAAAAATGTCGATAACAAGGCAGAAATTAAGGTTTATATGGATACTAGCGTTGCCAGAGACCAGGATACCGCTTATTCGGACAAAATAAAGGCAATGCCCGAAGTAAAGCAGGTCACTTTCATCACCAAGGAAGAAGGCATCAAGTATATGCGTGAGAAGTTCGGGGAAAGTGCAGGACTGCTTGACGGCCTGGAGGGGGATGAAAATCCTCTGAATGATTCGTTTATTGTGGAACTGAAGCAGCCAAGCCTGCAAGGGCTTGAAACGGTAGCGAAGAAGATTGAAGATCTTAACGGAACCGCCAATCCGAAACCTATTGAGAAGGTGGAATACGGCAAGGGTTCTATTGAGAAATTGTTCCAGATTACCAGTATTGTTCGTAATGTTGGACTTGTATTTGTAATTTTATTGTCAATTACATCTATATTCCTGATTTCCAATACGATCAAGTTAACTATTCTTAACCGTCGCAGGGAAATCTCAATCATGAAACTGGTTGGGGCTACCAATCAATTTATCCGTTGGCCATTTTTCGTTGAAGGAGCACTTCTGGGACTTATCGGTTCTCTTATCCCAATAGGAGTACTATTGTATGGGTATTACGAGATCGTAATATCAACCAGGGAAGATTTGGGGCTTGTCATGATTAATCTGTTGACAATACCTGAAGTGAGCTATATTCTTGTCGGCATTCTTCTTGCCATCGGAATCGTAATTGGGATATGGGGAAGCACCCTCTCAGTCCGCAAATATTTGAAAGTATAATCCATTGAAAATATAAAAATGGGTTCGTCATCAAAGAAAAGATAGCTAGAGAGATAACAACAGCAACAATTTTTCCAAGTGTGGTTAAAACAGGCCGAATCTAACACTAGTCGAAATTTGTAAAAGCGATTTACGATTTAGGAGGAGAACGAATGAAAAAGAAATTTTTATCTTTGGCAGTAGCTTGCAGCCTGGCTTTATCAGCGGTTCCTTATAACGCATTGGCAGCATCATCTGTGACGGAGATTGACAAGCAGCTGGGAGACCTGAAAAATCAGCAGTCCGAGGCAGAAAAGAAATCCAAGGAAGCGCAGGATAAAACAGGGCAGATTCAATCGGAAAAAGCCCAAGTGAATAAAGATATTAATGCCATCATTAACGAATTGAATGCTACCAATGAAAAATTGGATGACTTAAATGTGCAGATCGCTACAGTAACCGGAAATCTGGAAGAAAACGCCAAACAGTTGGATGATGCTGAAAAAAGAGTAGAAGCCCGGGACCAGAAGTTAAAGTCCCGCGTGAAAGTCATGTATCAGACGGATTCTTCTTCCTACATAGATGTGGTACTGAGTTCCACGAGCCTGACGGATTTCTTTGACCGGATGAATGCATTGAAATCCATTGTAGGCCAGGATAAGGACCTCCTGGAAGCCAATAAGCAGGATCGTGATTTAATTGCCCAAAAGAAAAAAGAAGTAGAAAACCAACTGGCTGAGGTAAAAACGCTTTATGCCAAAACGAATGATATCAAGGCTACTTTAGTAGCTCAGGAAAAAGAAAAGCAAGTGAAGGTTGCTTCACTCTCCGCCAGTGAGCAGCAATATGTAAAGGAAACGGAAGAGCAGGAAGCCATCTTCAGGGAGATTGCCAAAAAACAGAAAGCTTTGCAGCAGCAGCGTGTGGCAGCACTTGCAACACCAACCCCGACGCCGAATGTAGCTCCTGCTAAACCTAAACCGGGTACCGGAGGCAGCAGCGGCGGAAGGGTCACTACTAACCCTCCGGTAGGCGGACACTATGGTTATCCGCTTCCGTTCCGTGCTCCAATAACTTCCGATTACGGATACCGCCAAGATCCGTTTGGCGGCCAGTCATCCGAATTCCATAATGGGGTTGATCTGGGAGCACCAAATGGTACCCCTATTTTGGCTGCGGAGTCAGGGACGGTTGTATATGCACGCTGGATGAACGGGTACGGAAACTGTGTCATGATCGCCCACCCAGACGGCAATTATACCCTATATGGTCATATACGTGACGGCGGCATTGTGGTTTCAGACGGGCAGCAAGTATCCCGGGGACAAAAAATTGCAGAGGTAGGTTCGACGGGGAATTCAACAGGAAACCATCTTCACTTTGAAGTTCGTAAAGGCGGTAATGCGAAGGCGAACCTCGTAGATCCTAAACCTTATATTCTTTAATGTTATTTGCGAAGAGAAAAGCATATTCTGGCAAAGCTTGTCCTATAATAGAAGAAATACAAGCTGAAATGGCAAGGAAGGCAAAGGGGTGGATGAAACAGTGCGATTTCGAGGACGCACCGTACTGGCAATGGTCCTGCTGGCCGTGCTTGCAAGCAGTCTGCTGACCTTGACTGTGGTCCGGACGAACGCTTTCGGGCTGGAAGGCAAGGTGACAGGCGCCGCTCCCGCGAAAGCTTCCGGGTTCACGAGCAAGGATGTGGACAAGCTCGCCAGTACGTATCAGGTCATTGAGGAGAAGTTTCTCTCTCCTGTTGACCATGATAAAGTGATTAATGGAGCCATTCATGGTATGGTTCAGGCTTTGGAAGATCCGTATACATCTTATATGGATGAAAAAGAAGCCAAGCAGTTCAGTGAAAGCATCTCGTCCTCCTTCGAAGGGATTGGGGCTGAAGTGACATCGGAGAACGGGAAAATCAAGGTCGTGTCTCCGATCAAGAATTCCCCTGCCGAGAAGGCAGGCATTCAGGCTAATGATATTATTGTTTCCGTGAACGGAGAGAAGCTGGATGGACTTACCGTGAACCAGGCCGTATTGAAAATCCGCGGCGAAAAGGGAACGGAAGCCAAGCTGGAAATCCTCCGGGGCGGATCCGGCGAACCTGTCAGCCTGACCGTAATACGGGATAAAATTGATGTAGAAACCGTTACTTCGAAAATGCTGGACAACAAAATCGGCAAAATTGAAATTACCCAGTTTTCGACCAATACGGCAAAGCATTTTAAGGAGCAGCTGGCTCAGCTGGAATCGCAAGGAATGAAAGGCCTAACTATTGATGTCCGGAATAATCCGGGAGGTCTTCTTGATTCCGTTGTGGACATTGTGCAGCCTTTTGTACCAAAAGGAAAAGCCATTGTTCAGATCGAAAACAAGGAAGGGAAGAAAGTTCCCCAACTCTCTGAAGGAGATAAGACCAAGAATTATCCGGTTACGGTATTGATTAACAAAGGAAGCGCCAGCGCCTCAGAAATTTTGGCGGGTACGTTTAAAGAGGCTGTAGGCAGCCAAGTTGTCGGCGAAACCTCCTTCGGGAAAGGAACGGTTCAAACCAGCAAGGAACTGAGTGACGGCAGCAATATCAAGATTACCCAGTTCAAATGGTTGACGCCTGATGGCAACTGGATACATCAAAAAGGTATTGAACCTACCAAGAAGGTAGACCCCCCGGCTTTTTATAAAGCCGCACCACTCTCCAAAAAATCAGTGCTTAAGAGAGATGAGAACGGTGAGGATATCAAAAATGCCCAGCTTATGCTGACGGCGGCCGGTTTCAAACCGGATCGTACGGATGGATACTTTAGTGCCGCTACAGAGGAGTCTGTCAAAGCTTTTCAAAAAGCCAAAGGTTTGACGGTATCCGGCCAGATTGATGAAAATACGGCTTCGAAGCTGGAACGGGCAACGATTGAAGCGATCAAAGATCCGGCAAATGATACTCAGCTTCAAGCGGCGCTTGATACATTTAAATAACCGTATAAATAAATCGGCAGATTATGGTTTTTTCCCGGAACGGCAGGAAAAAACGGGGTCGGGTCGAAATGTTATAAGAAGGTTGATGGCTCAACCTTCTTATTTTCTTTTATCCTGAGGTAAGGAGATTCCTGTAGGATGAGTATGCTTATCGAATTCTGGAACAAGTTTACAGGCGGATTAATGCAAATTGTGATCAATCCTTTTTATTACTTGGGTATAATTTTCATAGTACTGCAGTACCGGAAACAGATTCAATTTGAACGAAAGTTATTTCATACCCGGCTTCATTCGCTGCTTGCCGAAACATGGCGGACCCTGCTATGGGGCTGGATCGGAGGGCTGATTGCTTCTATTCTGATGCTGTTTATCGGTACGTCCCTCAGCATGGATACGATGATTATACTTTGGGTATTATCTTTTATCCTGATTTTATTTCGGGTCCGGTTTTTCTGTTTTGCTTATGCAGCGGGCCTGTTAGGTGTTCTTCAAGTATTCTTGGTACCTCTGCTGAAAGATAAAGTTACGGATGGCTTCGGCTTGAAGCTGCTTACGGTTCTTCGCGAGACAGACGTTCCCTCGCTCATTGCACTGGTTGGCGTGCTGCATTTGCTTGAGGCCTTTCTTGTGGCCCGCCAGGGAACCCGGTTGTCTACTCCGCTGTTTCTGGAAGGAAAGCGAGGCAATGTCGTCGGCGGGTACCAGATGCAAAACTTCTGGCCTGTGCCGCTCTTCCTTCTTGTGCCTTTCCAGGGGGACAGCAGTGTGCTGCTGCCCTGGCAGCCGCTGTTCGGAGGCAGCCTGGAGACGGGATGGACATTATTGTCCTTCCCCGTCATGATCGGCTTCGCCGAGCTTACCGTGTCGCGTTTTCCCCGCGACAAAACGGTTTGGAGCGCCAAGTTGCTGGCGCTCTATGGAACAGCGGTGCTGCTTACAGCCGTGCTGGCCCACCTGTGGGGGCCGCTGACGATTGTGGCAGCCCTCCTCTCCATTGCGCTGCATGAAGGCCTCGTCTGGTACAGCCGATGGGATGAAACGCAGCGCAGCCCTATATTTGTTCACGAACGGCGTGGACTGAAGATCCTGGCTATTCTGCCGAATAGTCCGGCAGAAGAAATGAGTCTTGTGCCCGGGGAACTGGTACACAAGGTCAATGGGATTCGTGTCCATACGAAAGAGGGACTTCATCAGGCACTGCGTATCAATGCGGCCTTCTGCAAGCTTGAAGTTGTGAACCTTCAAGGGGAAATCAAGTTTTTGCACCGGGCTGTGTTCGATACGGACCATTATCAGTTGGGCATTTTACTATCCCCGGACCAAAACGCTATGTATTACGTGGAGACAACGCAGGTTACTCTTTTTGCTTACTTGGGAAGCAAATTAACCGGTCTTCTCAGGAACAACACCGGCAAGTCAGCATAAGTACTGATTGAACGGGTAGGAGCGTGTCCCCCTTCTCTTGCGTTGCCCTAGCTCCACTATGCCTTTTGTTCAGAAAATAGGCATGATACCCCGGGGAAATGTACGTTGAAAGTAACGGTAATCTGTTTCTGAGTGAAGGGGAGAGTGACGCTAAGGAGAACTAAGGGACAAGTTAAGCAGGCTAAGGGGTGGGCGAGTTTATTCAATCTTGATAAGTCAAATTTCGAATATTGGAAATCAGGAAGGCTCCAAAAACCGGATAATCAATTGGATATCATATGAAGATGTAAAAGATAAGAATCAAAACGAATGAAAATGGAGTTAATCCGGTTCCAACGGATAAAAACATACTCATGACTTTGCCAATCATATTAGCCTCGGTAGTCGTTTGCATATAGGCAAATAAAGGGACATTTATCAGCTGTATAAAGAAGCCTATAATCAGAAGTAAAACTATGGATGATGGAAGATGCCGGACAAACCCAAGCGAGAAGTATGCCGAAATCATCACAAGAAGTGAGCATAATATAGCTAAACCGGGTCTTGTAAACGATTTTCGTAATGAAAATATAATAAAAGCCAGCCGCACCCTTTTTTGGGGCCAGGCTGGCTTAATTTTGAATAATCAGAGATACCGAATTTCACTTGTTACCTTAATATAACAATTTCAACCCGGCGGTTTTTGGCCCTGTTTTCCATACTATCGTTAGGAGCAACCGGTATAGTATCTGCATATCCGGTTGACATGAATTTGCTGTCACTTATTTTTGGATCTGCTTTGGTTGTGAAATAGCGCAATACTGAAAGTGATCTGGCATTGGATAATCCCCAGTTGTCCTGAAAAGGCGAGCCTGTCCTTACAGGGATGTTGTCCGTATGGCCTTCAATACTGATCTTGGTATCCAGCGTCGGGAAGA
Organism: Paenibacillus larvae subsp. larvae; assembly: GCF_002003265.1. Lineage (NCBI taxonomy): Bacteria > Bacillati > Bacillota > Bacilli > Caryophanales > Paenibacillaceae > Paenibacillus > Paenibacillus larvae. Next base: position 3,090,701 of record NZ_CP019687.1, on the reverse strand, counting down.
GGGAAGCAAGTTTGTTCAGTACCGGATAGGCTTCCGGTTTAAGCTCCGCCTTTCCAAGATCGAACAGGAAGAGGTCTTTTAGCGTTACCGAAACTCCTCTTTCCGAATTGCCGACCGCTATCTGGGCTTCCAGATGATTTTCCTCTATGTAAGCTTGTACCGTTTTGAGAATATCCTGCAGCTCTTTTTCCTTGCGCTCCATGTCAGCGGCTGCGGCTTGCCGTTCTTTCGTTTTCTTGTCCGTGATTTCACCGACTGTAGATTTTGGCGGCATATTTTGACCGGAGACTCCGCTATTCATAGAAAGAATCGAATTGCTCTCCTTGAATTGCAGGCTTAATGATTGAGCCAGGACCTCATATTTATTCACATCCACTTTACTCATGGCATACATGATCACGAAGAACGCCAGTAAAAGTGTTATCAGGTCCGCATAGGTTACAAGCCATCGTTCATGGTTTACATGTTCTTCCGGCTTCTTAGATCTCCGTGCCAAGGTTAGCACCATCCTCTCCTTGTGCCTGTTTTAATTCTTTTTCGTTCAGGAAGGAGGTTAGTTTCTTCTTGATTAATTGCGGGTTTTCTCCGGCTTGTAAAGCCAGGATCCCCTCCAGCATCAGTTCCATCTGGGAAATTTGTTCTTTACTGCGAATTCTGATCTTATTGCCAATCGGAAGATAAATAACGTTCGCTGCCATAACCCCGTACAAAGTAGCCGTAAAAGCAACAGCAATAGCCGGACCAAGAGCAGATGGATCTTCGAGATTTCCAAGCACGTGAATCAGACCCATCACTGTACCAATAATACCCATCGTGGGTGAATATCCGCCGGCCGACTCGAACATTTTGGTCATTCCCTCATTTTGCTGTTCGATAGAGTCCATTTCCAACTCTAGAATCTGTCTGGTCAGTTCCGGATCGGTACCATCTACAACCATCATAAGACCGTCACGCAGGAATTCATTTGGATGTTCCTGTGCGCGTTGTTCAAGGGCCAGGACACCTTCCCTCCTGGCAATGGTTGCCATATCCACGATGTCATCGATAGTTTCAATAGGATTGGTATTAGCCGGCTTGAAGGCAATGCCCAGCGCTTTTGGTATTTTTTTCAATACGGAGCCAGGAAAGCTCACTACTACCGCACCAATTGTACCTCCGAACACAATCAGCATCGCACTAGGTATGACTAGGGAGCTGAGGTGTCCACCATCCCATAAAAACCCCCCAATCAAGGCTCCAAGCCCAATTATCAATCCTAATAATGTAGCTAAATCCACGATTGTACCACCCCTGATCCACTATAAATGTAAACCTCCGTCTGTTTTTTTTCGCCCAGGTGAAAAAGGAGTAAAACAAAGACAGAGGAAAATTTTGACCGTTTGCAACAAAAAGAGAAAAAAGGTATAATATTACGGGAACACATATTCTTATTTTGGTTTGCCGGAATGTCTAATTTAATATCGGAAAAAGTAAATGGAAAGTTTATAGTCCTTCGAATCCTGAACTGCGGGTGATATAAGTGAGTGAAATGGAAATTGTAAAAAGCGATAAAAAGTTTGAGCTTGTTTCTGAGTACAGTCCGCAAGGTGACCAGCCTAAGGCAATTGCTGAGCTGGTAGAGGGTGTAAAACAGGGTAAAGCTCATCAAACACTTCTGGGAGCGACAGGAACAGGGAAAACTTTTACGGCTGCCCAGGTGATCGCTCAGTTGAACCGACCCACGCTGGTTATTGCTCATAATAAAACTTTAGCCGCACAGCTGGCCAGCGAATTCAAGGAATTTTTTCCGAACAATGCGGTTTCCTATTTCGTCAGCTATTATGACTATTATCAGCCCGAAGCGTACATTCCTTCGTCTGATACTTATATAGAAAAGGACTCGAGCATTAATGATGAGATTGATAAACTTCGTCACTCTGCTACGAGTTCATTGTTTGAGCGCAGGGATATCATTGTTGTGGCGAGTGTATCCTGTATTTACGGTTTGGGTTCCCCTAAGGAATACGGGTCTTTGCTGCTTTCTTTGCGTGTTGGTATGGAGAAATCCCGGAATGACATTCTTCGCCGCCTGGTGGATATCCAATATCAGCGTAATGATATGAACTTCGTCAGGGGTACTTTCCGGGTTCGCGGGGATGTGATTGAGATCTTCCCGGCATCCCGGAGTGAACAGGCCGTTCGGGTAGAATTGTTCGGCGATGAGATTGAACGTATCACGGAAATTGATGTACTCACCGGAGAAATTCTGGGGGAACGTGAACATATTGCGATCTTCCCCGCTTCTCACTTTGTTACGCACGAAGATAAGACGAAACTGGCCGTCAAAAATATTGAACGGGAATTGGAAGGGCGATTGGAAGAGCTTCGCGGCCAAGGTAAGCTGTTGGAAGCCCAGAGACTGGAACAGCGGACCCGTTATGATATGGAAATGATGCTGGAGATGGGTTTTTGCTCCGGGATTGAGAACTATTCCGGTCCTCTAACTTTCCGTGAAAGGGGATCTACCCCTTATACACTTCTCGATTATTTTCCGGATGACATGCTTGTGATGATCGATGAATCTCACGTGACGCTGCCTCAAATCCGGGCGATGTACAACGGAGACCAGGCCAGAAAAACGGTTCTGGTTGAACACGGGTTCCGCCTGCCGTCAGCACTGGATAATCGGCCGTTGAAGTTAGAGGAATTCGAGCAGAAGGTAAAGCAGGCTATTTATATCTCGGCAACACCGGGTCCTTACGAATTGGAGCATTGTCCGGAGATGGTGGAACAGATTATCCGTCCAACAGGTTTGCTTGACCCAATTATTGAAGTCCGGCCTACCAAGGGACAGATTGATGATCTCCTTGCCGAGGTCCAGGACCGCATAGCCAAAGATGAGCGGGTATTGGTGACAACACTGACCAAGAAGATGGCGGAAGATTTAACGGACTATCTGAAGGAAGTGGGGATTAAAGTCCGATACCTTCATTCGGATATTAAAACTTTGGAAAGAATGCAGATTTTGCGTGATCTAAGGCTAGGTACCTTCCACGTTCTTGTTGGAATCAACCTTCTCAGGGAAGGCCTTGATTTGCCTGAAGTATCCCTTGTAGCTATTTTAGATGCGGATAAGGAAGGATTCCTCCGTGCAGAACGTTCACTTATCCAGACGATTGGCCGGGCCGCACGTAATTCCGAAGGCCGGGTTATCATGTATGGCGATAAGATTACGGATTCCATGGATAAAGCGATTCGTGAGACAGAAAGGCGCCGGGCTATCCAGGAAGCTTATAATAAGGAACATGGTATCACGCCGACAACCGTTGCAAAGAAAATTCGTGATGTAATTGAGGCTACGAAGGTAGCTGAACAGAAAACGGAGTACTTGGCTGAGGTTAAGACAGCGAAGATGTCCAAGCGTGACCGCATGAAGCTGATAGAACGTCTGGAGGCAGAAATGAAGGAGGCGGCCAAGAATCTGCAATTTGAACGGGCAGCTGAACTTCGTGATGCCGTCCTTGAATTGAAGGTAGAACTGTAGAAGCCTGAACGGAGTGCAAACGGCGATAGAAGCTGTTTGCACTCCTTGTATAGAATAAGGCCCCTTTGCTTCGATCAAATTGGACTCCCTGGGTTAAAATGGGGGTATTTTCGTCCAAACTGGTAATAAAGGGAAGCCAAATAATTCTGTATTGATAAGTTTAGTTAGGAGAGGAAGGTACCAAAGTGGCCAGAGACAATATCGTCATAAAAGGAGCAAGAGCTCACAATCTCAAGAACATTGACGTGATCATACCCCGTGACAAATTTGTAGTGTTGACCGGGCTCAGCGGCTCAGGGAAATCTTCCCTGGCTTTTGATACGATTTACGCAGAAGGGCAGCGGAGGTATGTGGAATCCCTATCGGCCTATGCCCGCCAATTTTTGGGTCAGATGGATAAGCCCGATATGGATTCCATTGAAGGATTATCTCCGGCAATTTCGATTGACCAGAAGACAACAAGCAGGAACCCGAGATCTACAGTAGGTACAGTCACCGAAATTTATGATTACCTTCGGCTGCTTTTCGCCCGGATCGGGCATCCCCACTGTCCTGTTCACGGAACAGAGATCACATCCCAAACCATTGAACAAATGGTGGATCGTATTATGGAATATCCCGAAAGAACGAAACTTCAGATTTTGGCTCCAATTGTTTCCGGACGGAAAGGCGAGCATACGAAACTGTTCGCGGATATTCAAAAGCAGGGGTATGTGCGTGTGCGGGTTGACGGGGAAGTTATGGACGTTTCCGATAAAATATCCCTGGAGAAAAATAAAAAGCATACGATTGAAGTCGTTGTCGACCGAATTGTGGTGAAACCGGATATAGAAACCCGTTTGGCTGACTCATTGGAGACAGCTCTGAATTTAGCAGGGGGTCGGGTCATTGTCGATGTGATGGAGCAGGAAGAACTACTGTTCAGTCAAAACTTGGCCTGCCCAATATGCGGTTTCAGTATTGACGATTTGGCTCCCCGCATGTTCTCTTTCAATAGTCCCTTCGGGGCTTGTCCGGAGTGTGACGGACTGGGCAGTCAAATGATTGTGGACCCGGACCTTCTTGTTCCCAATAAAAATAAAACGATTGAAGATGGGGCTTTTGAAACCTGGGCGGGAAGCACATCCAATTACTACCCGCAGTTTCTTAAAGCGGTATGCACCCACTACAATATTCCTACTGATATACCTGTATCAGAACTAACAGACGAACAGATGAAAATCCTGCTTTATGGAACTGGAGGGGAAAAGGTCCGGTTCCGTTATGAAAACGACTTTGGCGTTACGAAAGATGCCCTGGTACCTTTTGAGGGGATCGTGCGCAATCTGGAGCGCCGCTATAGGGATACGTATTCCGATGGCATCCGGGAACATATCGAAGGATATATGAGCACGAAACCATGTCCGAAATGTAAAGGGCAGCGGCTTAAGCCCGAGACGCTTGCCGTTACGATTAACGGCAAGAATATTGCCCACGCTACCTCTCTTTCTATTGGAGAGGCCCAGAAGTGGTTTGAAAGCCTGGAGCTTTCCGACCGCGAATTGGCCATTGCGAGGCTGATTCTTAAGGAAATCAGATCCAGACTGGGATTTCTGGTCAACGTTGGACTTGATTATTTGACCTTGCACCGTTCAGCGGGAACCTTGTCTGGCGGTGAGGCACAGCGGATTCGCCTCGCAACCCAAATCGGATCCAGCCTGATGGGAGTGCTATACATTCTGGATGAGCCGAGTATTGGACTTCACCAGCGGGATAATACCAGATTAATTCAAACACTGGAACATATGAGAAATCTGGGTAATACCCTTATTGTGGTTGAGCACGATGAGGATACGATGCTGGCTGCGGATTATATCATCGACATCGGTCCCGGAGCAGGGATTCATGGAGGACAAGTAGTATCCCAAGGAACTCCCGAAGAAGTGATGAAGGATGAGAAATCCTTAACTGGCCAATATTTGAGCGGCCGCAAATTCATCGCTGTCCCGGCTGCGCGCCGTAAACCTAACGGCAAATGGATCGAACTAAAAGGTGCTAAGGAGAACAATTTGCGGAATGTGAATGTAAAAGTGCCATTAGGGGTATTCACTTGTGTGACTGGGGTATCCGGATCAGGTAAAAGCACATTAATTAATGAAATTTTATATAAAACGCTGGCCCGCGAATTAAATGGCGCCAAGACACGCCCAGGTGAATTCAAAGAGATAAAAGGGTTGGAACATGTTGATAAAGTCATCGATATCGATCAGTCCCCCATCGGTCGGACACCACGTTCTAATCCTGCAACGTATACGGGAGTGTTTGATGATATCCGGGATGTCTTTGCCAACACTACGGAAGCTAAGGTTCGTGGTTATAAGAAGGGCCGGTTCAGCTTTAACGTCAAAGGCGGTCGTTGTGAAGCTTGCCGCGGGGACGGCATCATTAAGATAGAAATGCATTTCCTGCCGGATGTTTATGTCCCATGTGAAGTATGTAAAGGCAAACGGTATAATCGGGAAACGCTGGAAGTAAAGTATAAGGGCATGAACATTTCAGATATATTGGATATGACGATCGAGGATGCCTGCGAGTTCTTCAAAAATATCCCGAAAATCCAACGCAAGCTGCAAACCATTCTTGATGTTGGTCTTGGATATATGAAACTGGGACAGCCGGCTACTACTTTGTCCGGTGGTGAAGCCCAACGGGTTAAACTGGCTTCGGAATTATACCGGCGCAGTACCGGAAAAACCATTTATATACTTGATGAGCCGACTACAGGGCTTCATATTGATGATATAGACCGCTTGCTGAAGGTACTCCATCGTTTGGTGGAAAATGGGGATACTGTGCTTGTAATTGAACATAATCTGGACGTTATCAAAACTGCGGATTATCTGATCGATCTTGGCCCAGAAGGAGGAAATCGCGGAGGAACTATTGTTGCAACAGGAACTCCAGAAGATGTAGTACAGGTAGAAGGATCCTACACGGGTCAGTATCTCAGCCCTATATTGGAGAGAGACCGTCAACGTTCAGAAGATTATCAGAAAAGGGTACAACTGTTGGAAGATGCGGCTGGATAAACCAATCGAAGCCTGAGAAGAGAAAAGTCTCTCCTCAGGCTTTTTAGGTTTTTAGCAATTTCTAACGGTATAGTACAGCAAAAGAAAGATTGTAAACAGATCGTAACAAAGTTAGATGGAAAATTTTATTATAATGGAATAAACAGCAAATAGAAACGTTTCAGAACGATCCAAACGGAAGAGTACGGAGGGCAGTCCATGATGAGAAAAGCAGTAACCATCCTGACATTCGGTCTTTTTTTCATTATTGCCTTGATTGCGATAGACTTGTCTACCAGCCGGGAGGAGGAGGCTGCTTCTCAAGGTTTTATGGAATACCATAATGAAAAAGCAGGCTTTTCTCTAAATCTGCCCAAGTCATGGGAAGGAAAATATATAACCCGTGAAAAGGAGCATACTCTTGATGTCCCTAATTCCCCCGGTTCTTATCATGAGGTACAATTTCTGCTAAAAGATAATACGAAGAAGGGATGGCTGCTTACTGTTTGTGCCTTTCCCGAGTTGCTGTGGAATCAGATCAGCGAGGAAAACAAACAGCAATATCTCAAAGGGGAAGGGGAGCAGCAAACTTGGACAAAAGACGGCAAAGTCCTTGTCGTAAGCGCTCCTATGGAAAATAACTTTACCAAAATGGATAAAGGCTGGAAGTATTATCTGCAGATGATGCTGCCTAAATCCGGTATCCAACAGCTTTTCTTCCCCAAATAATGATAGTCCGAACCTGCAGAAAACCGCCTTTCCTGAATTAGGAGGCGGTTTTCTGCAGGTATGAGCACTAGTACCCGGAAATCAGTCCTTATTAGACCATCTGCGTTAGAGCCTGGTCCAGCTGTTCCTGGAAAGGAGAGATGCCGACACGTTTATAGAACTGATGGAAGGTCTCTTCCTTTTTCCGGTTTTCTTTAAAAAACGTGATCAGCCGGACCAGAACAGGTCCTACATCATCTCCTTTCACTCTTCCTTTCAGACGTTCGTTAAACGTGGCACCTGGTCCAAGAATACCTCCGACAGCAATGTCAAAGGCATCGACCATACCTTCCTGCGTTTTCACGAGTGTCCCCTGAAGACCAATATCAGCAATATGCTTCTGCCCGCAGGCATTCGGGCATCCTATAAAATGGATGCGGACTTCCTTATCAAGTTCAATATGAGTATCCAGATACTCAGCCACGCGCTTTGCTCTTTCCTTTGTCTCGACAATAGCCAGATTACAGAACTCGTTACCTGTACAGGAAACCGTCCGGCTCATAAAGTGTTTGGGAAAGGGGGTCAAACGCTTTAGAACGGGTTCATTAAGAAGCTGTTCTACTTTCCCGTCCGGAATATAAGGCAGCAGAATGTTCTGAGAGACGGTAGTCCGGATGGAGCCTTTGCCATATTCATCCGCAAGCCGCGCAAGTTCTTCCAAATCTGTGCCGCTTAGCCGCCCTACCGGAACATTCAATCCTACATAGTTGTAGCCGGCTTGCTTTTGCGGATGCACCCCATCAAAGTAAGACGCCTTCCAACCCAGCGTTTTGTCTTCCCCCCGTGTTGGAAGTTCCCCAATCAATTCTGTCAGCTTCTCCAGGAATTTTTCAGGTCCCCAATCGGCTACAAGAAATTTCAAACGGGCGTGGTGGCGCTTTTGACGGTAACCGTAATCCCTGAAAATGGTGCTAACACCGATAGCTACATTCAGTACATTTTCCGGCCTTATAAATACGTCCAACTGCTTGGCAAGATGCGGCTTTGCCGATAATCCACCGCCTACCCAAACATGAAACCCGAGCAATTCCTCGCCATCGATTTGATTGACAGCGGGGGTAAAGGCAAGACATTGGATCTCGGCATGTCCAGAGTTGTAAAGATTCGCAGAGATGGACATTTTATATTTACGCGGAAGGTTGGAAAAATCTTTGTTTAATAGGAAGAAATCGTTGACCTCATTGACCAGTGCGGTAGTATCGAATAATTCATCCGGATCAATACCTGCAAGAGGGTTGCCTACGATAGTACGGGGACAATCACCGCACGCTTCAAATGAATATAGGCCGACTTCTTCCAGGCGGCGGAAAATATCGGGCAGTTGTTCAACAGTAAGCCAATGAAATTGGATAGCCTGGCGGGTGGTTACGTCTACAAGATCTCTTCCATAATCCTTGGCAATACGGGCTAGAGCATGAGCCTGGCCAGAGGTCATGATCCCTGAATTGATGCGGACCCGCATCATAAAATAGCCCTCCTTCGGTTTCTGCTCATATACACCGGCCCATTTAAAACGGTTCAATTCATCTTCAGGTATCGCGTCGTATCCTTGGACGGCATAATTTTCAATAATAGTCCGGATCACATCCAATCCGTCCTTCTCCAGCTTGAGCAGCTCCATTTTATTCAAGCTGGAAGGGTCCCTGTCCCAAATCGGTTCGTAAGCCATCTCTTTATCCCTCCAAAATATATTATTCCGATGAATTTAGTATGATTATATAACAGAATATCCTGATATTGAAAGAGGTTTATGAGAATCTGTAAAAAACGTCACGAAAGGACGGTAAAAACTTGTCAAACTTGTTACATATGGAGAAAACAGGTTGCGAAAATGATTGAAAGCGACTAACATAAGGGGTAATAGGAAAAATGTAGAAATGCACGTGTGTGGAGAACGAAGGAGGTCCCGGGATGTTAACAGCAGCTGAAGCGGCAAGTGGAAGTACATTTACTTATTTTGATATTTTCATGTTAGCCATTACTTTGGTGATTTTGATCGGACTAGTCCGTTTGGTGATCAATCCACGAAAAAATTATTTTGCAATTGGATTTGCGTTTGTCAGTTTTGCCGTGTTTGTATTTATGGATGTAGTCATGATCAAAGGCTGGTAGCAAAGCATACCGTACTCACAACCTTTAAGTTCTGCAGGCTTGACGCAAAGTTGTGATGAGAACCTTTGAGCTGTTATGTTTTAAGGGTTTTATTTATGAAGACGGCTCTCCGTCCGGTTTGGACAGGAGAGCCGTTTTTGCTATATATAACCTTTTCTTAAATCCAATTCTGCCTTTATATCACAAATAAATTATACCCACCACATATCGCCAAGCGGTTCTTCTATGAGAACTTGTTTCAGGTTTTCAACCGCTTTGGTAAACCCTTCATTGACCGACATCAATCCATCCTCATGCTCTATGCTGACAACATAGTCATACCCTACCAGACGAAGGGCACTGATGATATCTGCCCAGGTTTTGTTATCATGACCGAATCCGACAGTCCGGAATTGCCATGCGCGATCCAGCATCATGGTATAAGGCTGCATATCGGTTACACCGTGTTTATTCACATTGATTGGATCAATGGCAGTGTCTTTCGCATGGAAATGATGAATAGCACCGGCACGTCCGAGGATTTGAACAGCTTGAACCGGATCAATTCCCTGCCACCACATATGGCTTGGGTCCAGGTTGGCTCCGATCACTTCTCCAACCGCTTCACGCAGGCGGAGAAGAGTTCCCGGGGTGTGAACGGAGAATCCTCCGTGAAGTTCAAGCCCGATTTTTACATTATGATCACTTGCCAATTGGCCGGTTTCTTTCCAGTAAGGGATAATTTTGTTTTCCCATTGCCAAGCGAGAATTTCCTGGAAATCATTTGGCCACGGGGCTATTGGCCAGTTCGGGTATTTTGCATCTTCATGGTCGCCAGGGCAGCCGGAGAATGTATTCACAACCGGCACTTCCAGACGTTCGGCCAGCTTTACAGTTTTTACGAACACATCATGGGCTTCTTTGGCGATTTGCTTTTGCGGGTGCAGCGCATTGCCATGACAGCTTAAAGCACTAATGATTAAACCACGTGATTCTACCGCTTTCTTAAACGTTTTCAACTTGCCTTCGTCTGCCAGCAGTTCATCCGGTTTGCAGTGGGCATCCCCCTGTGCCGATTTCAATGGCTTGAAGACCTTTGGATGCGATAAAATCAAGTGCTTCTTCTAAAGATTTTTGACCGAACAGTACGGCAAATACCCCTAGTTTCATATATGTACACCTCCGTATTTGGTTGGCAACAGACTCGCTTCGATTATAGCACCCCGTATAGCGGAGGAAAAGAAAGATGAATCATAATGCCACAATGGGCAATAAAGTGAACAAAAAAACATAAAGTTTGTGTAAAGACCTCCAAAATATTGGAAGTTTTTCCGATATACTAGGTACATATGCCTATTTTTCAGAAAACAGGTTTATTTCCCGAACAGGTCGACCTAGTCGTTCTGCTTACGGTATGTCAAGACTTAAGGGGTGTAAAAAAAGAGTGAGTAAGTGGAAGAACTACGTAAAAAGAAAGAACCAGACAGTGAAAACACCCATGAAGGACAAGACATCACAGTCGTGGAAAGATCGCTTGAACCGCCTTGGCATCAAAAGGCTAAAGGGAGTTAAAGGGGAAGAGCCCAGGGAAAATCGCAAACCATTTTTTACAACGCTGGGAACTAAACTGTTCTTTGCTTTTTTTTGCGGAATTCTTATTGCCGTTGCTGCTGTAGGAACGCTGTCCTATCAAACCTCGAAATCGACCATCAAAGCAGAGGTTGCTAAAGCAACCGAACAAACACTTAACCAAACCACTTCCAAAATGGACATGATTTTTGCCAATTATGAAGCGACAGTCAATAAAATGATGCTTGATTCCAAATTCAGGGATATGATGTCCTTACTTGAAAAAGAATCCGGCACTCCGGCAGAACAGGCAGAGGGAAAGAGACTCTTCAGCCTGATAGCTACCCAGTATGTACTGGCAGATGAAAGTCTCAGCAGCGTATCCCTCATTCCGGTTAAAGAAGGTAAAACTCTCTTATCCAATGCGGAATCATTTAAAGGAGAAGTAAAAAAGGAAGAGTGGCAGGACCGGGCAATAAAAGCCGATGGAGTGCCAATTTGGATGGACTCCAGACAGGGCGGATATATCGGGAAGGCTAACAAACCCACATACGGCATGGCCAGGTTAATCCGTCAAGATTCCAGAGAAGCTGAGTATATTCTGGTGCTGGAGATCAAGTCTTCCCAGCTAAGGGATTCCCTTAAAAGCATCACAATCGGGGAGAGCGGGCATGTTGTAATGGTTAACGGCGGGGATACGCTCATAGAAGCACCTAATCTGGAAGATATCGGCAAGAAGCATACTATAGAACTGCCTAAGGAGAATGCCGGACTCAGCGGAAGCTTTACTTTAAATCAAAATGGGCAGGACGAACTAATCGTGTACAGCAAATCAGCAAAAACGGGCTGGTTCCTGATTGGCTCCGCTCCTACTCAAGAATTATTGAAAAGTACGGACCGGATTTTTGCGATTACTGTCTGGGTAGCTTTTGGAGCGGCCATTATAGCCATTCTGATCGGCTATGTGGTAGGAAGGCTAATTGGGCGGTCCATGGCCCGGCTTAGAGATTTAATGCGGGAAGGTGAACAAGGTAACCTCACCGTAAGAATGCCGGAAAGGAAAACCGGCGATGAAATCAGTCAGGTCGGCATAAGCTTTAACCGGATGATGGAACGAATAACTACACTGGTTAGACAAACCAATGACTCGGCAAAGCAGGTATTGGAGACGGCAGGACAACTGACTTAAGCATCCAGGCAAACTGCCCTCTCAGCCAAAGAAATCGCCGCAGCTACAGAAGATATCGCCGGTGGCGCTTCCAGTCTGGCTTCTGCTGCTGAGAATGGGAATGACCTCACGTCCCAAATGGGTGATCAAATGAAGTCTGTTATTCAGACAAACCTTCTAATGGCCAAATCAGCCGCGGAAGTGCAGCGTGTGAGTATGGAAGGAAGCACCCAGATGAACGGATTGTCCGAAAGCACGGATTCCACGGAAAAAATCTTTCGCGTACTGGCAGAAAAAATCGAAGAGCTCAAAGAAAGCTCCTCTTCCATTCATAAGATTCTGGAGGTGCTTGGCAGCATCACGAAGCAAACTAACATTTTATCTCTGAATGCTACTATTGAAGCGGCAAGAGCGGGTACGGCCGGCAAAGGATTTATGGTAGTGGCTGATGAAATTCGCCAACTGGCTGATCAATCCAAACAGTCGATTCAGGTGGTAGGGGAGATCACCTCGCGCATTCAAAAAGAAATGGAAGCAACGACACAAATTTTGAATGAGGCTTATCCGGTCTTTGCCAAGCAAACCGATTCTGTTAATGAGACAACCCTTATGTTTGAAACGGTCCGCTTAAGTATGGACGAATTCGTCGGCCAGCTTGATCATGTATATGTTTCTATTCAGGAGCTTGAGCAATCACAGGATGTGCTGGCTGAAGCTATGGCTAGTGTCAGTGCAGTTGCCGAGCAGTCTTCAGCGACTTCAGAAGAAGTAGCTTCCCTTTCCAGCGAACAGCAGCATGTAAGCCAGAGATTAGTCGGACTATCCGAGCATCTGCAAAATGTATCCCGTGTACTGGAAGAGTCATTGTCCAAGTTTAAGGTATAAAACAATAACTGACCCGTCAGCAGACGCTCCTCTGCCGGCGGGTTTTTCATATAAAGATAAAAATAAAACAAATGGAAATTTGTCCGAAAAAACGATAGACTATAAGAATTGAACAAGGAATGGAAGGAATTTGGTGAACATAAACATGCGAAAAATACGCAGGGAAGACATAGAATTGCTTGCCCCGGCCGGAAACTGGGATTGTCTAAGAGCAGCTGTAGCGAACGGGGCAAACGCAGTTTTTTTTGGAGTTGAGAAATTTAATGCCCGGGCAAGAGCCGATAATTTTCAAATTGATGAACTTGCAGAGATCATGTCTTATTTGCACAAATACGGGGTCAAAGGATTTTTAACTTTTAACATTCTTGTATTTGAGGAAGAACTCAAGGACGCGAAGGAACTGATTGAGGCTTGTGTAGAAGCGGGAGTGGATGCGGTCATCGTTCAGGACCTGGGTCTGGTTAAAATGATCCGGGAGATTCCGCCGGACTTTCCGATTCATGGTTCCACATAGATGACGATCACCTCTCCGGAAGCGGTGGAATTTACCAAGCCTTTTGATATAGAGAGGGTTGTACTGGGCCGTGAGAATAATTTGAAACAAATCGCGGCCATTGGCAAACAGGCCAAACTTCCGATGGAAGTATTCGTACACGGGGCACTTTGTGTTTCCTATTCAGGTCAATGTCTGACTTCGGAAATGTGGGGAGGGCGGTCGGCGAACCGTGGAGAATGCGCCCAGGCATGCCGTCTTCCCTATGATCTGATGGTGGATGGGGAACAGAAACCGATGGGAGATATCGCCTACTTGTTGTCTCCCAAGGACCTTGCCGCTTTGGAGCTTGTTCCGGAACTGATGGAAGCGGGTGTCACTTCTTTTAAAATTGAAGGAAGAATGAAAAGTCCCGAATATGTGGCTAACGTAGTTGGCAAGTATCGGAAAGCGATTGACCGGTATTTCGAAGGTGACCGGAGAGCTCCGGAAAAGGAAGAAATCCGGGAACTGGAGCAGAGCTTCTCCCGCGGATTTACTCATGGGTTCTTGAAGGGGACTAACAATAAGCAGCTGGTAGAAGGAATATACCCGAAGAGCCGGGGGGTTTTCCTGGGCTGTGTGAAACAGGTACTTAGAGACGGCGTGCTCTGTGAGCTGGAAGCTCCGCTGAAACGGGGGGACGGAATTGTTTTTGATGCAGGAGACCCGACCCAGAAGGAGGAAGGCGGACGGGTCTATGATTTACGCCGCAGGGGCAGGAAGCTGGAAGGGGAAGCTGGGGGAGGCCTGGTCGAGATCGTACCTGGACGAAACGATGTGGATCTGGGACGCGTCCATATCGGCGACCGGATCTGGAAAACCAGTGATCCCCACTTGGACAAACGGCTCCGGCAAACCTATGAGACGGACAAACCGTATCGCGTTTTTCCGGTAAATATACGTATAACGGGAGCCGAGGGACAGCCGCTTAAAACCTGGTGGACCGATCCCCAGGCCGGCCATACAGTTTATGTGCAGTCGGAACAGCTGCTTGTTCCGGCTGAGAAACGTCCGATGAACGAAGCTTTGTTCATCGGACAGTTCGGCCGCCTGGGCGGTACCATCTTCGAGCTGGATCAGCTCGAAGCGTATCTCGCCGGCGGCCTGATTGTGCCGCTGCGCTGCGCGCGGCAAAGGCATCGCCGTAAACATCGATGGAGCGGTGCTGGTACTCGGGCGCCTTCCGGCGCTCCGTTTCCAGCAGCTCCACCGCCTTGCGGCGGATGCCTTTGCCGCGCGCAGCGCAGCGGGCCCTCGGCGCGGGAAGCAGGCGAAGCTGACGGCTTTGTGCCGCAGCATCGGGCAGGTCCGCGCCGCGTTGGAGAGCGAAGCCGACTTCATCTATGCCGACTTCGAGTTTATCAAGCAGTTTCCGGCTGCAGTGGAAGCTGCCCGGGAAGCCGGGAAGCGGATTGCACTTGCCACTCCGCGGATTCATATGCCCGGAGAGACCGGCTATTTCCGCAATATCCTCAAATTGAAGCCCGACGCTGTCCTTGTACGTAATACGGGCACGTTATACTTCTTTATGAAGTATTATGCGGAGCACCCGGATGAAAAGCATCCGGAACTGATAGGTGATTTCTCCTTGAACATCGCGAATCACAAGGCAATGAACGTTTTCCTGGAAGCGGGGTGCTCTACGGTTACACCGTCGTACGACCTCAACATCCAGCAGATGGTGGACCTGCTCTCCCGCACGGATACGTCCAAGGTTGAACTGGTTATCCATCAGCATTTGCCGATGTTTCATACAGAGCACTGCGTATACTGCACGTTCCTGAGTGAGGGGACAGATTATACCAACTGTGGCCGTCCATGTGAACAGCATCGTGTATCGCTGCGGGATCGGGTAGGATTCTCTCACCCTGTCCGGGTTGATGAAGGATGCCGGAATACCGTGTATAACGCGATTGACCAATCGGGAGCTGAGTATCTTGGCCATTTTATGGAGCTTGGGGTTTCATCTTATCGTGTGGAATTTCTGGAAGAGACGCCGGAACGGGTGAAGGAAGTATTGGTCTTATACCGGAAGGCAATGAACGGAGATATCAGCGGCACTAAAATCTGGAAGACATTGAAAGCAACCAATCAGTTGGGAGTAACCCGCGGACAGCTGGTAAAGTGGGGCCGTGTGGACCAAACCGATTAAAGCACAAGACCTGGGCAGTATATGGCTCAGGTCTTGTTTTTATATAAATAGTCTGTTTATTTGAATTATTAACCAGAAATTGGATTGAAATATAAATTATTTGGTATATATTACCGATAATTAAAAGTATAGATAAACAAAGGAGGTTATGACAATGAAAAAACGGTTTCTTGTCTTTCTGACACCTTTGTTTATCTTAGCACTAGTTTTTTGTGAGTCATCCGCTCTCGCAGCCCCGGCACCAAGATTGACCAACATACAATTTATTGGCATCACTTCTGACGGCAATCATAACATCATGGAAAAAATTTACAAAGGGCAAATAACGGCAAAAAGGCCTTTAAAAGGTAGCAAATTAAGGGTAGCCGTTTATGTTGAGGGAACGGAAAAGACTTACTCATTACGGTTTTATACCAAAGGAGGTGTAGATGTAACAAAACAAGGAGAAGAATTTAAACCAACGCAGTATTTATCAGGCCCTAATCGTATAATATACGGAAAAATTGTTTATATGGAATTTCCGTTAGGATTGTTCAGTGCAAATATTATAGTATCTGCTGAGGATTGGGCACCACCCCATCAGAAAAAAACAGCCTTTTTAGGTTTTTTAAAAAGTTCGCAATAATAGGAGGCCAGTATGGACATAACTTTTCAAAATCCTGCTTATGCAGCTTATTTAGATGTAACCTTGGTTAATGATTTTATTAATAACCGGGAAAACTTTGGAAAGGGCCCCCAAAACACCATGTCTTTTGAGGAGTTTCTCAAAAGAATTGAAAAGAACGAAGTGGTAGATCCGGGTAATGTTCGTCCCCTTTCTCAAAGGGAATACCAGGATAAACTTATAAATATTCAGTATGGCGGTAATAGTAAGTTTCAGAATCAGGAGTACGCTTTTATCGAAAGAGCATACAGCTTAGGAATGTTGGACCGCAATGGAGTCTTAATTAACTCAAAAGCGTAACAAAAACAGGGGAAAGGTTTGTGTGCCAGATCCCCCTTCATACTAACGAGCCTTGGAATGGATTTTCCAAGGCTCGTTTTTCTTTGTATCCGAGCGCCAGGATTCTTTTTTTATCATGCTATAGATTCCCCCGGCTGCCAGGGGTTATCTACATAGCGGGGCCGATAAACAAACGGATTTTTTTCCGGTTAAATACGTCAGGCGAAAGATTCATAAGAAGTTGGTGATCTTCCTTGATCCGGAGCAATCCTTTTTGTAAATAGAAAAACCTTATTGACACAGGCAAATAGAAAAAGTATGCTTTTAAAAGATATAATTGATAATGATTCTCAGTTTCAATATAAGCGAAATGTAAGGGGGAAGCTGCTATGAACCGGTTGTTTGCTGAACGGCTGGCTATTGCATATGGAGAAAGAACAATTGTCCCGGATCTGTATCTGAGAATTCCCGATGGCAAGGTGACTGCTCTGGTAGGGGCTAACGGTTCCGGGAAGTCTACGATTTTAAAAGCGATGGCCCGCCTTCTGCGGCCTCAGGCGGGAAACATATTTTTGGACGGTAAATTGATCAGCCAGATGCACACCAAGGAGGTTGCCAAGCTGCTCGCCATTCTACCGCAAAATCCCGTTTCTCCCAAGGGGCTGACAGTAAGTGAACTGGTGGCTTATGGAAGATTCCCTCATCAAAAAGGCTTCGGTTCACTTAAGAAAGAAGATAGAGACGTGATTCGATGGGCTCTGGACGTTACAGGCATGGGCGCGTTAGCTGACCGCCCTATTGGACAAATGTCCGGAGGACAGCGCCAGAGAGCCTGGATTGCGATGGCTTTGGCCCAAGAAACAGATATTTTGTTTTTGGATGAACCGACAACGTTCCTGGATATGGCTCATCAGCTTGAGGTCCTGAAACTGCTGGAACGCTTGAATCGGGATGAAAACAGAACTATTGTGATGGTCGTGCATGATCTCAATCATGCTTCCCTATATGCCCATCATATTGTAGCTATCAAACAGGGGGAAATTGTCTGCGAAGGGAGTCCCCGTGAGGTAATCACTACGGAAATGCTTCGTCATGTTTTTGGTATTGAATCGGATATTCTTTCAGATCCCCGTACCGGTTCACCACTTTGTTTTCCTTACGGACTGGCAGAGGAAGCCGAAGATGAGGCAAGTAAGGAGGAACGTGTTCCTGTCCTGGCGGCTAATGCCTGATAGGGTTCCTTAAAGGGCATGGTAAATAGTTGAGATCCGCCCTGTTTGTATCTTTTTGTTAAACAAAAGAAACCTTCTCTTAATGAATTTGTGGCTATCAAAATATGCCGTCAAAGGAGAGGTTTCTTTTTTTAGGTAATTTTTCCATTCCGATTTGTTCACAATTTAGACACATTTTTTAAGCTCAATTTCATTTTTGGTTAATGTGTGTTTATTGTTCTTTTTATATAGTGTGTCTTATCTTCTGAAAAAGTACGAAATGGAGGGGACCACGTGCTCGAGGTCAAACAGGTAAGTAAATTATACGAGAACCAGCGAGGGGTTAAAGAGATTGACTTCTCTATGCAAAGAGGGGAAATCGTTGGTTTTCTCGGGCCCAATGGGGCCGGAAAGACGACTACAATGCGGATGATCACGGGATATATCAACCCTACCAGAGGAAGCATTCACGTGGACGGTTTATCCATGGCTGATCATCCCAAGAAAGCGAGGAGAAAAATCGGATATTTACCCGAGACTCCCCCGTTATATCCGGAAATGTCCGTGCTGTCTTATTTGAAATTTATTGCGAAAATCAAAGACGTGCCGGCAAGAGATCAAAAGAAAAGAATTGAGGAAGTCGTGGACAAACTGGGATTGGCCGGACGGGAAAGGCAGATTATCCGGCATTTATCTAAAGGTTACAAGCAGCGGCTTGGGCTGGCTCAGGCTATTATCCATAAACCGGATTTGCTTATTCTGGACGAGCCTACTTCAGGGCTTGACCCTAAACAGATTATTGAAATTCGCCAGTTGATCCGGGAACTTGGAGAGAATCATACTGTTCTCCTCAGCACCCATATTTTGCCTGAGGTGAATGCCATCTGCAACCGGGTGCTGATTATTAACCAGGGCCGGATTGTCCTGGATGAGAATCCGGAACATCTTGGTCAGACGATGGCCGATTCCTTCGAGGTCTCCCTTGATGTCAAAGGGCCTGCGGATGTCGTGATACCGCTTGTGAAAAGTGTTGACGGTGTTGGTACGGTAGAGGAAAGACGCGGAGAAGAAGCCTCTTCGGGTGAGGTTGTTCACCTTCATGTGAAATCGGCAGACCAGACGGATATTCGGGAACAGCTCTTTTATACCCTTGCAGAGGCCAAATATCCGATCATGGAGATGAGAAGAGAGCGGATATCCCTGGAGGACGTATTTTTAAGGCTGACTACAGACGAGCAAGGGCTTCAAGCTGCGGAAAAAGAACTGGAACTTGAGCATAAGGAGCTGCAGGCACTGTTTAAACAGGAGAAACATCGCGGCAAAAAGAGAGCCGAGCAGGCTGCCTCTGCACAAGAGCAGGAGAACGGAGATAACAAGGGGGGTGAAGGATGATGCGTAGAACCTGGTCCATTTGTACCAAAGAACTTCAGCAGTATTTTTATTCCCCGACTGCCTATATCGCGTTTGCTTTTTATGTGCTGGTATCCAGTTTGATGTTTTACCTGAATTTTGTCCTCATCCAGCCGAGCCTGATTGATGTGAGATATGTGATCGGAAACACATCTTTCATTTATTTATTTGTGATCCCGCTGCTTACTATGCGGCTGGTAGCGGATGAGTTCAAGCAGGGGACAGATGAGCTGTTACTGACTTCTCCGGTCGGGATCGGTGAGATCGTACTGGGGAAATACTTGGCTTCGCTTCTTACACTAGGAGTACTGACGCTAATTACCCTGGTATATCCTTGGATCATGTCCGCTTTCGGGGATTTCGATCTCCCTGTCTTTTTCCTTTCCTATCTGGGCATGTTTCTGCTTGGGGCCGCGATGATGTCCATTGGACTGTTCGCCTCCACACTTACCAACAACCAGATGGTGGCTGGAATCGGAGGCTTTGCTATTCTGCTCCTCTTTTGGATGATGAATTATTTGGCAGACCTGTTTGACGGGAAATTCAAAGACTGGATTGTTCAGTTTTCCTTACAGGACCGGATGTTAAATCTGCAAAAAGGCGTGCTTCACGGCGCTGATATCTTGTTTTTCATTACTCTTGCCGCCGTGTTCTTGATTCTTAGCGTGCAATCCTTGGAAAGAAAACGGTGGAGGTGAGAAGGATGAAAATGAACAAATGGATTCGCGGCACTAATGCGACAGTGCTTTCTCTTGCAGTAATCGGGATTTTCGTCATCCTTACCTTCTTTTTGAATTCACTAAGTGGCTTTCAACTGGATTTGACGAAAAATAAAAATTTCACCTTGTCGGACCAGACCGTAAACATGCTAAAAAGTCTGGATAAAGACATTCACATCACAGCTTTTACACTGCCGGAGGATCAAGAGTATTTTACTCGCCAGGTATCCGATCTGGTACAGGAGTATAAGAAGAGAAGCGGAAAAATAACCTTTGACCAGTACGATCTTAGAAAAGAGCCTTCCAAAGCCCAGCAGTACAATTTACGGGGGAGCTCACTGGTGATAGAAGCCGGGGACAAGAACGTGACACTGGGCTATACGGACATGTTTAACTTCAACCAGCAGCCGTACTCATTCTCCGGAGAGGAAAAAATCACCCAGGCGATCAACAGCCTGATATCGGGAGAAAAGCATACGGCTTACTTCCTGAGCGGCCATCAGGAAATCCCGCTGACAAAAATGAATGACTTCAAGTCCAGTCTTGAAGGCGATAATTATACGGTAAAAGAGCTGAATTTGCTCAAAGAAGGGAAAGTTCCCGATGATGCGGAAATCTTGTTTATCATCGGAGCGCAAAATGACCTTAGTGACAAGGAGGCAGAGCTTGTAAAATCTTATATGGACGGGAACGGAAAGCTCTATCTGGCACTCGGGTTTAATAAAGACATGGTTACGGCCTGGAAAAATCTCGATGGCATTATGAATCAATATAGCATTCAGGATCAGCATGCGATAGCTGTAGAGAACAGCAGCAACAGAACCGTACAGGATCCGCTTACCATATTCCCGGATTACGGGGCTCATGACATTACCAATAAACTCAGCGAATACAACATGCTGACCATGATGTCCCTCGGCATCAGCCTGGACGCCAAAGAATCGGATACATGGAAAGCGTCCCCGCTCCTCCAAACATCCAATGACGCCTATGGAGAGACGGATATTGAGTCATTAATGAAGCCACAGCTACCTAAAAAAGATGACAAGGATGTTGCCGGGCCGCTCAAACTGGGTTATGCCGTTGAAAACAAGGATGGAAAACCGAAGGCCGTCATCATGGGAGGTTCTACCTATTTAGTAGATCAGGATTTCAGGCAGCAGGGTAATAAGGACTTTGCTTTAAACAGTGTAAACTGGCTGCAGGAGAAAAAGGATCAGGTGACCATTCGTCCGCGTGAGGGGGATAATACGCAAACCGCTCAGCTAAGTGGGGGACAGGCCAAAACTATTTTCTGGACAACTGTCGTATGCTTCCCTCTGTTCTTCCTCGCGCTTGGAGGACTGATCTGGTGGAGGAGGAGAAAAGGATGAGGAAATTTATCCCCACTCTTTTGGCTTTGGCCGTATTTATCGGGTTGTTCTGGTATGCGTCCGGCCACTCCTTTTTCAAAAAAGAAGATGAGACGGCAGAAAAAACCTCACCTGTCTTTAGTATGAAGAAAGAAGACGTGCAGGGGATTTACGTAAAAACAGATAAAGGAGAAACAGAGTTATCTCTGAAAGACGGGAACTGGACGATGCAAAAACCGCAGGAACAGCCGATCAACAGCAATCTGGTCGGCAGTTGGCTGGATACTTACGTATCTCTAAACCGTGAAGATATTGTAGAGGATCAGGCATCTGATCTTGCCAAATACGGCTTGGATAAACCTGCTGCAGAGTACCGGGTAACGCTCAAAGACGGAACGTCGAAGGTTTTGCAAACCGGAGAGAATCTTCCAACGGGGGACTCCGTGTATGCGAAGCTGGCTGGCTCGGACCAGGTGTTTCCGGTGACCGGACAAAGCCTTGAGCAATTGAGTAAAGCGCCGATTGATTTCGTGGATTGTAGTCCGGCAAAATTTGATTCTGATAAAGTGACCAAGCTGGATTTTAGCTGGAATAACCAGACATGGACTCTGATCAAGCAAGAGCCGGGTAAGTCGATGGCTGAAGCCAAATGGACGTTAAACAACGAAGAGATTCCAGGAACAATGGTGAGCAGCAGACTGGATAAGCTGTCATCCCTCTCAACGGAAAAACTTGTGGAGCCCGCTTCCAACCATACGGACATTAAGGGTGAACTTCGTATTGAAGTGACCGAGGTTAAGGATGGACAGGAAACGAAATCGGTATACCTTGGCCAATCCAGCAAGGATCTGGTTTGGATGATGAAGGAGGGCGGTCCATGGGCATATGCCATTCCGGTAAGTGGAGTTCAGGACTTGGCCTCCCAGGGGAAACTGACGGATGAAGAGAAGAAACAAATCGAGGAGGAAAAGACCGCGACAAGCCCGTCTCCATCTCCATCCGCAACACCGACCCCATAGAAGGTATAGAGCCGATATGGACGCGTTTTTGCTTCAATAATAGAATCATAGCTGGCATGAGATCTAGGATGGATGAGGAAAGTCCATCCGGTTCTCGTGTGAAGGCTGCTGCCCAACCGGATGTCCGGAGGTGGCGGCTTTTTTTTGCAGCTTGTACGGGGATCAGGCAGAACATTCCTTTTTAATTGCAGGCACATACATTTCCTGTTTTTTGGGCACGGTAAAGGAAAACCATGGAAAGGGGTGAAGCGGATGAACCCGTCCTCCAAAAGCGGACTAACGGCGAAAGAACTGTCTTACATAACAGACAGCATGAAAAATGAAGAACTGCTGACCAAGCTGTATGTACAGGGGGCAGTGGAAAGTACCAAACCTGAACTGAAACAGGTGATGGATCGGCATGCCAGAGAACGGCTCAAACAAGTGGAGCAATTAAATGGTCTCTTTAGCACGTTTGGCGCCCAATCACCATCCAACCAATAAATGGGCGCTTTGCCCTATAGGAGTGTGAAATTATGATCCAAAGCAAAACGGCCCAAAATGAAGCTTCCTCCTTCAGGATGGAGGAACAGGATCAGGCCAATGTGATTCTATCGGAATTAAAACGGACTGCGCGTGAATATACTACGGCTGCTCTGGAGGCCAACCATTTGCAGGTACGTGAGCAGTTTACGACTTTGTTAAATCAGACATTGAAGCATCAGGCAGAACTTTATGAGGCTATCCGCAGTCTGAATGCCTATGGCAGCGTTCCGACGGCAACTGCGCAGGAAATCCAGTCCGAAAGCCAGAAGCAGACCAAGTCAGCTGCGAAATTAAGGGCTTTGGTCCATCAATTTACATCCGCATCCTCCGCATCCGTGAGCGGGGGTTCTTCAGCACAGGGAGCATCCAATTTTGTCCATGCCGGTTCTGTAACGGTGGATGAAGCGGACCGGCAAGACAGCCTAACCAATACAGAAGGGCCGCTGGCGCAGGGACAGTCATTTGCTCAAGCACAAGGATCCGCTTCCCAAAAAGAAAAATCGTTGTCTTCTGCGCCTACTGGTACGGAAGTGCCGGCTTTTTCCGCATCCAGGGTCCTGGAGGCAGAAGCAAACCGTTTGACCGGACAGCCGGATGCCGATATGGCTTTGTCACACCAAGGTCATGGAGAGCACAAGAAGCCGCAGCCAGGTGCTGTGCTGACGCAGCAGCTTTACCCGAATGCGGTCTATCAACCGCATTCCTCCCAGGGGGCGCCTGCAACCAGCGGGCAGGCGCCGCCCTACCAGAGCCAGAGCCCCTATATCGGCTCTGGCCAGGGTTACCCCGCAAGCGATATAACGCAGAGGGGCATAACCCGTCCCGGACAACCTGCCGGGTCAGCCTTCCAGGGCCCGTCCTATCCGGGGACGGGCCACGCCTCCCCCGTCTATATCCCCTATGGCGGTATAGGCGGGGGCTCCGGTGGCATGCAGCCGCTGCCGCCGCATGGCAGTCCCGGCGGACGGTTCATGCCGTGACTGTATAAACCAGCCGCCTTTCTGGCAAGGCGGCTATGACGAAAAAGGAAACCTTCACGTTTATCCCGGCGGGTATGAAGGTTTCCTTTTTTTATAAGCATGAATATCCGTTTGTCCACATATAACATCCCTAGGATGTCCAAATCAGGGAGCGGGAGGTAGTTGATTATGATGAAAAACAGATGGTTTGCCATGGCCAATACCTTACTACTGACAGTAGGAATTGCCGCCGGATGCACGGGCATTTACCATCCGGACGCGATGGGAAATCATGTTTTGGCAGGAGGGAATCCGATTGCCCAGCCTGTTTATGCCGCCGTACCGGAGCTGGAGGCACAGCTGATCAAGGAAGGGAATAAAGCAACCATTTCTTATACAGTGAAAAACTTCAAGCTGTCGGCCGAACATTTCGGTAAAAAACACGTTTCCGGAGAAGGCCACCTGCACCTGGTTGTGGATGGAGAACCTAAAGTGATGATGAAAGAGCAGTCCCGGATTATTCTCGAGAACATCCCGCCGGGTAAACATACCATTAAATTGACCCTACAACAAAACGACCATAAACCGCTTCATGTGGAAAAAGAGTTCCATATTGAAGTGAAGGGAGGAGGGGGTTAGGAATGCCTGGCTTGGTGAATGTAATGAGGGGATTCCTTTTTATAAATAAACAGTAAATTTCATAAAATGAAAGTATCATAGTTCGTTAATAAAATAGCTACATCTTAGCAAAATTATGAGAATTCTAATGAAGAAATGAAATGTAGAAATAAACAATTTGTTCCTTGATAGAAAGTGGATTGGGCTGTAATATTTTCTTGCTGCTTAAGTTCGCTTGGTTAAGCCATTTTTCTTTCAGACAAGGGGCATAACATGTTGCGTTTAATGAAATTTCAAGCTCTAGAGTTTATGCGAAAACCTGTTTGGTTCGTTCTTTTTCTTGGAGCTATTGGTGTAGCTGTATTTTTGCCAAGTGAGAATTTAACCGATTTATACATTATTCCAAGTTTGATCTATATGATCATGATGATGACGCTATTATTTTTTCTCTTTGGAGCGGAAGAAGCCAGAGCAGAGCAGATGAATAACCAAATTGAATTCTATAGAACGACTCCAAAGTTAATTAGCTTATTAGTTAGTAAGCTCCTGTACTGGCTCATTCTGGAAACGGTCGTGTATTTTATTTTATATCTTACAGTAGTGGGCTACATTCAGTTTACCCACCATAACGTGACCATCAAATTAATTGGGGAATCTTTTACATATACTGTGTTTTGCTGGCTGCTTCCTTTTTATTTTTCACTTCTGTTGGGTTATTTATTTTATTCTATTTATCCCAGTTTGTTCAGTTATTTAGGAATAATAGTTTTATGGTTTCTAACCACACCGTATAATTCGATGCTCGGATTTATCCCTTCTTGGATAGGGGGTTGGTTAATTAACGGAGATACCAATGTCCAGCTAACCGCCACCAATATTTATCCTCTGGAAAAGATGCTCCCCAATACAGGGGTCTATATTCAGCGATTATTCATGTGTTTATTGCTTCTTTCCTTGTTTGGCTTAATAAAAGCTTATCAAAAAGTACAGCTAAAAAGGGTATGTGGGGGTCTTGTAATAGCAGTGTGCACCCTCCCTATATTTTCCCCTTATGTGCCGTATATAACGGATCCAGAACGTACGGGATTGCAGGATAGTGTTTTTACCCTTCCACAGGGGAATCTTTCCAATAAATTGGATTATAAAATCAGTGATTATCATATTGATTTTGTTCATGGCCAAAATAATCATGATTTCAACTACACGGTAGATATAAGCCTAACCAGCCAGAAACCTGAAATAGTGCTTGCTTTATGGCAAAGTTTGAGGCCGGAACAAAACTTTAAGGAATTGAATCTATTTCAAAGTTTTTATTTCGGCGATATTGAAAACAAAGATGCACGCCCCATGTATGAACAAGAGTACGGGGTACCGTTTATGGATCTGATTTACAATAAATATGCTCCTCTGACAAGAAAAGCAGAAACTTATTGATAAATGGTATGAACAAACACATGGGAAACTAACGGTTCAACAAGTTATGGAGGATCTCTGATGCTTATTTTAAAGCAAGTCACAAAAAAATATGGAAAAAAACTGGCCTTGCATCCAGTCAATGTACAACTTGACAAAGGGGTAATAGGCCTGCTTGGCCCCAATGGTGCTGGAAAAACAACCTTATTGCGCATATTGGCTACCTATCATTCTGCCACAACAGGAACAATCTCTTTGAATCAAGTTGCCTGGGCTGCAGATATTGAAAAAATCAGGACTATGATTGGATATTTGCCGCAGCATATAGGTATCTTTCCAAATCTGACAGTACATGAATATTTGGAGTATATGGGTACGCTTAGAAATATGGATAATCAGACACTAAAACAAAAAATACCTTCTATTTTGGAAGATGTCCGTTTGCAGGACCAAGCCCGTAAAAAGGTCAAACAGTTGTCTGGCGGGATGAAACAACGACTAGGCATCGGCCAGGCTATCCTGCATGAACCCGAGCTGCTTTTGGTAGACGAACCGACGGCCGGCCTTGATCCGGAAGAAAGAATCCGTTTCCGGCATTTGATTAAACGCTTGTCAACCAATCGCATCGTTATTTTGTCCACTCACATTACGGAAGATGTTGCCGTGACCTGTGATCAAGTGTTATTGATGAATAAGGGAAAGCTAGAAAAATATGAGAGTGTTCAGCAAGTTACAGACAATGCGCTGCACAAAGTCTGGCTGGTTGAAGCTAACTTTAGCGAATACGAAAGATTAAGAAATAATCAAGATATGTTTATAACCAATGTAACGGAACATAAAGGGCGCTATCAATTAATGGGTACATTTACAGGCGGGAGCGGCCAAAGTTCTCTATATTATGCAGTGGTACATACCTAAATCGTCGACAAATCCGGATGATTTTAGGACGGCACAGCTTATTGCCGGAATCGTTTGTTGTTTGATTAATGTTTATTTCATCAAAAAGCGGAGCCGTTTCCATATTCTAAAAGAATAGCTGACGTTTTCTCTTTGCCACATCTTGTTTGCACCCGATATTCGGGTGTATTTTTTTATACTGTTCTATTTAAGAGACTTCTGTCTTTTTAATTTCCCAAGCTCTTTAATGAATTGCGAACATACGTTCTAAATAGTATACTGAAGATAAAGACTTTCTAGATTTGACACGGCTAGCAGGGTACCTTAGACTGAGTTTATTAACAGTATGATTTACGGCAATTAATGGAGGGAAAGCCTTGATTGTAGATATAACCCATTGGAAGCATGCTTTTAAGCTTGACCCTGACAAAACGATTTCAGACGAAGCCCTGGAGCAGATATGTCTGTCCGGAACAGATGTGATTCTGGTGGGCGGTTCTTCCGGAGTTACCTTTGAGAATACAGTCGAGCTGCTATCCCGGATCAGAATGTATGAAGTTCCTTGTGTACTGGAAGTATCCCATCTGGAAGCGATTGTTCCAGGGTTTGATTTATACCTGATTCCCAGTGTTTTGAATGCGGGAGATCCGGAATGGATTCTTGGCCAGCATCATAAAGCGGTCAAAGAGTATGGTGCCGTCATGGACTGGAAAGAAGTTCTGGTAGAGGGATACGTAATTCTTAACGGGGAATCCACAGCCGCCAAAGTATCTGAGGCGGATACGGATCTTACCACCCGGGATGTCGTAGCGTACGCCCGAATGGCCGAGCGTATGTTCCATCTTCCTATACTTTATCTGGAGTATAGCGGTACTTTTGGTGATATGAAACTGGTAAGTGCGGCCAAATCTGTGCTTAGCCGTACCCGTGTTTTTTATGGCGGAGGTATCGATGGGCCGGACAAGGCCTCTATAGCGGCGTCCGCAGCCGATACGGTAGTAGTCGGCAACCTGATTTATACGGATTTGCACAAGGCTCTTGCGACCGTAACTTCGGTTGCTTCCATTGATTCTTAACCAGTCCTTTTCACAGAATCAAAAAGTTACCGATAAAACGGAATTGAAGATAACCCCGTGTTTATTTTCACACTAAATACTGACGCTTATGTAAAGGCATGCAGCTTAATTATAGATTTTGCAAAATTGAGATAGGAAGGGTTTAACGATGAACGAAACTAAGAATATACTGGATGCGATTCAGCGGTTAAATCCGCAGCAGTGCAAAGCGGTGGAGACCACGCAAGGCCCCTTGCTGATTATGGCGGGAGCAGGCAGCGGAAAGACGAGGGTATTGACTCACCGGATTGCCTATCTTATCGCTTCTCGTAAAGCAGCTCCCTGGAGCATTCTGGCTATTACCTTTACGAATAAGGCTGCCCGTGAGATGCAGGATCGGGTCGGGAAACTGGCTGGTCCTGCAGCGGAAGATATATGGGTGTCTACTTTTCACTCTATGTGTGTACGCATTTTACGGAAAGATATTAGCCGGTTAGGATTTACTTCAAATTTCTCCATTTTGGATTCTTCAGACCAGCTGTCAGTTATTAAGACCTGCATGAAGGAACTTAATATAGATACGAAAAAGTTTGAACCGAAGGCGATACAGGCCGCTATCGGGACCGCCAAAAATGAACTGGTTACTCCTGCCCGCTATGACGAAAGGACCGGGGATTATTTTAAGGGTATTGTATCCAAAGTTTACGCCTTGTACCAGAAAAAGCTGAAGCAGAATAATTCCCTTGATTTTGACGATCTGATTATGACTACCATTGAGTTATTTAAAGAAGTGCCTGAAGTGTTGGACTTTTACCAGAATAAATTTCAATATATTCATGTTGACGAGTATCAGGACACGAACAGGGCCCAGTATATGCTCTGCCAGATGATTGCCGATAAGCATAAAAACATTTGTGTCGTTGGGGACAGTGATCAGTCGATTTATCGTTGGCGCGGGGCCGATATTACCAATATCCTCAATTTTGAGCAAGATTATCCGGATGCAGTTACGATTATGCTTGAGCAAAATTACAGGTCAACCTCCAACATTTTAAATGCAGCCAATCAGGTTATCAGCAACAACTCAGGACGAAAGCCTAAAAATCTCTGGACAGACAAAGGCGAGGACAGCAAAATAAAGCTTTACAATGCCGATTCTGAGCATGAGGAAGGCTACTTCATCGCCGGTGAGATCAACAAAAATATCAGGAACGGGAAGCAGTACAGTGACCATGCTATTTTATACAGAACGAACGCCCAGTCGCGGGTGATCGAGGAAATTCTGATTAAATCAGATATTCCGTACCAGATCGTGGGCGGAATAAAATTCTATGACCGTAAAGAGATTAAAGACATTCTTGCTTATCTGCGCCTTATTTCTAATCCGGATGATGATTTAAGCCTGAGGCGGATTGTGAATGTACCGAAGCGTGGAATTGGAGATACTACAATGGACAAAGTGGCGGATGCTGCTGCTAAGAGAGGCATGTCCTTATATGCTCTTTTATCTGAAGTGGATTCACTTGAAATCAGTACCCGGGCTAAGAATGCCCTTAGAGATTTCTATGACATGATTTCCAATCTGAACCGTATGGTAGAATATGTGTCCGTAACCGATCTTACTGAAAAGATGTTGGAGATGACGGAATATCGCATCGAACTCCAACGTGAGAATACATTGGAATCAAAGGCAAGACTGGAAAACATCGATGAGTTTATATCCGTGACTATGGATTTTGAGAAACGCAATGACAACAAATCGCTTGTATCGTTCCTGACAGATCTGGCCCTAATTGCCGATATCGATACAATGGATAAAGAGGATGCCCCGCAGGATGCTGTTGTTCTCATGACTATGCATAGTGCTAAAGGCTTGGAATTCCCAACCGTGTTCATAATCGGGATGGAAGAGGGGGTATTTCCCCACAGCAGGGCGTTCACAGATGATGAGGAATTGGAGGAAGAACGCCGATTAGCCTATGTCGGCATCACGCGTGCCGAACAGGAGCTTTTTCTGACCTGTGCCCGGATGCGTACTCTTTTCGGGAGAACAACGGCCAATGCGCCTTCCCGTTTCTTACAGGAACTGCCAGAGGAGGTTACAGAACGGATCTCCTCCGGGGAGCGCTTCGGACGAAGTGCGGGGACAGGCTGGGGCCGTCCGGCAGCTGGAGGACAGGGTTTTGGGGCCAGAGACGCGAGCTTTGGATCTTCGTCTTCCGTATCCTCCGGTTGGGGACAATCATCCTTAAAGGGACGAAATGGAGCTCCGTCCTCGGGCCCCGGTAAAGCCGCCGTCCGTATTAAGCAGCCTTTGGGAACAAATAATCCCGGTGATTTTAATATGGGGGATAAAGTATCACATGGCAAATGGGGCACTGGTGTCATTGTGGCTGTAAAAGGAAAGGGAGATGACACAGAGCTTCAGATTGCCTTTTCGGCACCGGTAGGTGTGAAACGCCTTTTGGCTAAATTCGCCCCGATAAAAAAAGAAAACTGATTAAATTCTGCAAATTTATACTCATTTCGACTTGTTTCTCGTGGAACAATAATCGTAAAACCAGATTGAAGGTGAGGGAGATCCCTGCATGACCGATGTCATTTCGGCAATGAAAATCCTGATCGAAGAGATCAATAAACATAATTACCACTATTACACCTTAGATGAGCCCACTATAACGGATCAGGAATATGATGCTCTTTACGATCGGCTTTTGAAGCTGGAGAAGGAAAGCGGAACAGTATTGCCCAATTCGCCTACTCTACGTGTCGGAGGAGATATTCTGAAAGGCTTTGAGCCGCATCGTCATCGATCTCGTCTTTGGAGTCTGGATAAAGCCCA